>NZ_JBHXRX010000008.1:0-129211 GCF_042714995.1 Streptomyces sp. NPDC058665 | reverse complement strand
CGCCCCTCCCCCCCCCACTCCCCCTTTTCGGCCCGGCCTTGAGTTTTTTTTTCGGGGGGCGCCGCCCGCCCCCCGGCCCCCCCCCCACACCGGCCGGCTGACCGGTTACGAAGAGGCCCCGGCAGCGACCTCCGGCAAGGCGTCCAGAACGATTGTCTTCATTTCCAGATAGGACTTCAGACCTTCCTCACCACCCTCCCTGCCTACGCCGGACTGCTTGAATCCACCATGTGCGATGCTGAAGTCAGGCTTGAGTCCGTTCTGCGCGAGACTGCCGGCCTTGACGGCGGTCGCGATCCGGTAAGCCGCCGAGCTGTCGTTGGTGAAGATGGCACCGGCCAGACCGAATTTCGATTCGTTCGCCAAGCGGATGGCGTCATCGATATCCCGGTAGGTGGTCACACAGGCCACCGGGCCGAAGATCTCCTCTTGTGCGATCGTGGACATGTTGTCGACGTCGACAAAGAGCGTGGGCTCGAAGTAGTAGCCGGCCGCATGCGGCAGACGCCTGCCACCCGTGGCGAGCTTCGCTCCCTCCTCAAGTCCCTTCTGGACAAACCATTCGACCTTCTCGATCTGACGCCGAGTGGCCAGCGGTCCCATCGTCGTCTCCGGCGCGTACGGGTCTCCGACCGTGATCTTCTCCAGCTTCCGGACCATCGAGGCGATGAATTCATCCTTGAGGCTCTCGGGGATCAGATAACGCGTCATATTGACGCAGACCTGACCGCTGACCTCGGACAGACTCGACGCCATAACGTCGGTGACCTGGTCGATATCGGCATCCTCCAGCACGATCGCCGGTGACTTTCCGCCGAGTTCGAGGGCGACACGGGCCACCCGATCTGCGCAGACCGCGGCAATGCGCTTGCCGGTTTCGGTACTGCCCGTGAAGCTGACCTTGTCGACCCCGGGCCGCCGTACGAGATAGTCGGAAGCGTCGCGGTCCGCCACGATGACATTCAGCACACCCGGCGGGAAGCCGGCTGCCTCGGCGCATTCGGCGAGAATGTACGCCTCAAGAGGGGTCTCCGGAGACGGCTTGAGGACGACGGTGCACCCTGCCATCAGGGCCGGGGCGACCTTGATCGCGGTCGAGAAGAACGGCGCGTTCCACGGGACGATCGCGGCCACGACACCGACTGGCTCCTGGCGCACCAGGGCGACGCTGTCCGGATACGCAGTCGGGCGCTGCTCCTCCCACGGGAAGGAAGCGGCCGTCTTCACCTGCGCCTCGAAGAAGTCGACCGCCATGGCGTAGCCGACCGCGGCGTAGTCATGGGCCACGCCGATCTGGCCCGTCCACGCGTGCGCGAGTTCCTCGATCCTGCCCCGCAGACGTTCCGCGAGCCTGGTGATGTACTCGCTCCGCTCGGCGGGGTTCATCAGCGGCCAGGGGCCCTGGTCGAACGCGTGACGAGCCGCCGCCACGGCGCGGTCGACATCGACCTCGCCGGCCGCCGCCACCTGACCCGTCACCGCCTCCGTCGTCGGCGATATGAGATCGAAGCGCGAGGTGGAACTCGACGGTGTCCACTCACCGCCGATGTAATGCCTGTCGGGGTGCGCTACCTGAACTTTTCCGTCAAAAAAGGTTGCCATTACCGAGCCCTCCGAACTTCTTGGTGAATGTGACGAGACCCGCGGGAACCGTTCGCGGCCGATGCCGGCTGCCCCGGGCGAGACCGAGAGGCGCCGAGGGGCGCCGGGGCGCGAGACCCCGAAACGAACTGGTTCGTTTGTGAAGCGACCGTAGCTGCGGGCGGATCCAGTGTCAAACGAACCAGTTCGTTTATACTGGTGCCATGGATAGAGCCCAAGCCAGTCGTCGTCGTTTGCTGGAGGCGGCGGCCACCGAGTTCGCCGAGCACGGCCTCGCCGGTGCACGAGTGGATCGCATCTCGGCCGCCGCGCAGGTCAGCAAGGCGCAGCTGTACTCGTACCACGCCAGCAAGCAGGAGCTTTTCGACGAGGTGTTGCGGCAGCTCGTCGACGAGATCGTCGATACCGTGCCGTTGACCGCCGACGGCGTCGCCGACTACGCCGCCCGGCTGTACGACGCCTATGTACGAAGTCCCCATCTGCTGCGGTTGGCCGCTTGGGCGCGGCTCGAACGCTCCCCTACGGGGCCCCTCTTCTCGCCGGCGTCATCCGCCCCGAAGGTCGCGGTCATCGCCGAGGGCCAGAGGAACGGAGTTCTCGACGCGTCGCTCCCCGCCGCCGATGCCTACGACATCCTCGTCGGACTCGCCATGACCTGGGCGCCCACCAGCGTCACCTACACCGCCAGCGGCGACGACCCCGTCGCCGACCACGAACGGCGCCGCGCCAGCCTGGCGACGGCAGTCCAACGGCTCTTCGCTCCCCGGTGAGCGCATTCGGATCGGGATGTCTGACGTGAAAAGAACAAAGCGTTTGCGTGAGCTGCTGAGCGCGGGCCCCGTTCTCGCGCCGGGGTGCTATGACGCCTTCTCCGCGCGCCTGATCGAGATCACCGGGTTCCGGGCCGCCTACCTGTCGGGCTTCAGCGTCGAAGCGACCCAGCTCGGGGCCCCTGATCTGGGGATCCTCACCCTGACCGAACTCGCGCAGCATGCCGCGCGAGTCACCTCCGCCGTCGATATTCCGGTCATCCTCGACGGCGAGGCGGGGTTCGGAGGTGTTCTCAACATACGTCGCGCGGTCCGCGAGTTGGAGCGGGCGGGCGTCGCCGGCATGCACATAGAGGACCAGGTCAGCCCCAAGCGTTGCCCGCTCCTCGCCGGACGGCAGGTGGTCGGCCGGGAAGACGCCCTCCAGAGGGTCAAGGCGGCGTGCGCGGCGAGGACGGACCCGGACTTCGTCATCATCGCTCGAACGGATGCCGACGGTCTCGGTGTCGAGGAGGTGATCGAACGCTGCAACCGGTACATCGAGGCCGGTGCCGACATGGTCATGCCGATGCTGCTGGACGCTACCGAGCCCGGCTGGGGCACACTGACCCCCGAGGCACAGATGGAACTCATGCGGTCCGTCGCCGCACACGTCGACGGACCGGTCATGGGGATGGGGACCATCCCCGCCGGATACTCCTTCGAGCACATGGGGGAAGCGGGGATATCCCTCGTCACCACCGCCGCCACCACACTGAGTGTGGCGGCGAACGCGATCAAGGAGCACTTGTCCGGCCTCCACGCGACCGGTATCTGCCCTCAGCCCGAGGGCCCGTTCGGGGACCCCATGGCCATCCTCGAAGCCGTCCATCTGGCCGAGTACACGGATTTCGAAGCGCGATGCGAGGGAGTTTCCTGAACCGGCACCGCCCCACGACTCCGTCAGGGACCTCCGGAAGAGCGACGAACAGGAGGCCCCTGCGGGGAAATCAGATCACCGACCGGTGGGAACGTGTGCCAACGGTTCATCGATGTCGGTCGGGCCGCAGGAACCGCCGAACGGTGTCGACCTGCCTGGCGTAGCACCTGCGTACCGCCTCACCCACCAGCGGTTCACTGGCGGCGCAGTTGGTGTGGAACCGCAGGATGGTCCGGTCCGCGACGAGCGTGGCATACCCGGCGCGTGCAGCCTCCAGCGCGACCTCGGGCGCGGGCCGATCAGTTCCTTCTCCATCTCGATGAGCGGCGCCGTCGGATCTACCTGGCCAGTGAGGCCGCAGCGCTTGGCCATGGCGGGATCTCGCTGGTGATGGCCGCTTCTGGCGCCAGTGCGGCCACCATTGCACGTGGTATCTCCGAGCTGTCCAGGTGCCCTTTGCCGGCGGGGCGGATCCGGGCTCCAGGAGCCGGCCGTAAGCCGGTGACGGCCACCGACCCCGCTCTGCTGCCCGCGCTCGAAGCTCTGATCGAGCCGCACACCCGGGGCGATCCGGTCTCAACCCGGGACGCCACCGGCAAGGGAGTGCGTGAACTCATCGACGAGCGGCGCCTGCTGGCAGGCGCCCGATGGGATGCCCTGCCCGTGGCCGACCACCTTGGCTTCACCGATCCCGCGGACTTCGGCCGCTTCTTCCGCGACCGCACCGTTCTCGCCCCGGCCGCCTTCGCGGTCCGCGACACCACGACCTACCCGTGACGGCGGCCGGGCTCCGGATGTTCATGCGGCGGGACCGGTGGTCGATTCGCAGGTCCGCTCGTGTGGGGGTCAGACCCAGTTGGGGGCATGCTCTTCGGCGTAGCGGGCGCCGAATCCACCGTTCGGGAGGATCTCGCGGATCGCGGCGAGATCGCCCTCGGTGAGGGCGACGTCGGCCGCGCGGGCGTTCTCTTCCATACGGGCGGCGCTGCGGGTGCCTGGGATCGGCACGATGTGCTCGCCCTGGGCGAGCAGCCAGGCCAGCGCGAGCTCGGAGACGGTGATGCCCTTGGCCGTGGCCAGCCGGCCCAGCCGGTCCACGGCTTCGACGTTCTTCTCGAAGTTGCCGGGCTGCCAGCGCGGGTCGGTGTTGCGCAGGTCGGTGGCGTCGTACTGTCCCGCGGGCTTCGCGGTACCGGTGATGAAGCCGCGGCCGAGGGGCGAATAGGGAACAAAGCCGATGCCGAGCTCCTTCAGGAGCGGGAAGAACTGCTCGACCTCGCGCTCGAAGAGCGAGTACTCGGTCTGCAGGACCGAGACCGGCTGGACGGCGTGCGCCTTGCGGATCGTCTCCGGGCCCGCCTCGCTCAGGCCGAAGTACTTCACCTTGCCCGCGTCGATCAGTTCCTTCACCGTCCCCGCGACCTCCTCGATCGGCACGTCCGGGTCGACCCGGTGCTGATAGAAGACGTCGATCTGGTCGACGCCCAGATAGCGCAGGCTGTTGTCGGCGACCTTGCGGATGTTGTCGGGGCGGCTGTTGAGGCCGAACCCCTGGGACAGGTCGGACAGGTCGTAGCCGAACTTGGTGGCCAGTACGACCTCGTCGCGGAAGTCCTTGACCGCCTTGCCGACCAGGATTTCGTTGGAGCCGGTGCCCCAGCCGTAGAGCTCGGCGGTGTCGAAGAAGGTGACGCCCAGGTCGTGGGCGCGGCGGATGGCGGCGATACCCGCTTCCTCGTCTCCGGGGCCGTAGGCCATGGTCAGGCCCATCGAGCCGTAGCCGATCGCCGAGACGGCGAGGCCCTGGGTGCCGAGTGTCCTGTCTTGCATGAGGATCTCCTGACGTGAAACCAAACAGTTCGGTTTGAAGGCTACGCCGACCACTGCGCGGCGTCAAACCAAACGGTTTGGTCGGATAGCTTGGAGATATGAGAGGCGCCGGGACCAGCAAGGAACGCGTCTACGCCTGCTTCTCCAGCAAGGTGGCCTTCGTCTCCGCGCAGGAGCCGGCGGCCGTGGCCGATGCGACCCGCATGGACCCCACCGACCAGCCCGGTTACGCCGGCCACCTCCATGAATACTTCACCGAACGCCCCGACCGCTTCCGAGAATCAGTGGCCCACAAGATCGAGCAGATCCACGAGGCCCAGGAAGCCGGCCATCTGGACGCAGGGTGGGACCCGGTCGGCATCCTGGTCTTCGTCCGCCAGATCGCCACGCCCTGGGCTGTACAGCCTGACCTGCTGCCCCGTACGGCGAGGATCGCGCCACGTTCCTGGCTGCGCGCCGAGCTGCCATCGTCGCGGCCGTCGAGCGCCTGTTTCCCGCGACCGCGAAGAACTGACCGCGCCACGAGCACTCGAAGTGGCGCCTCGCTTCATTGGCTGGTGACCGAGCACTGTCGCATCTCGTCAATATCGAACAGCGGGTGACCGTGACGCCCTCCAGATGCAGCGCTGATCTGCATTCCCGTCCACGGATCCTCGGGCCCGCCGGGGGTCAGCGCGGCCCCCAGTTCACGCCGCCGCCGCGCGGCGGGGGCCGCACTCACCCTCGGTGGTGGCGCCTGGCTCGCGGGTCTGCTGCAGCGGTGCTGAGGCGCGATGCAGATTTTTCGGAGTCCGGCGGTCTGAGGCTCAGTGTGGGCGGGGGAACAGGCGCTCGACGGCGGTGACCAGGGCCGCGCGGCGTGCACCGACGGAGGTGTCCGCGGCCAGCTTGGCCGCGGCGGCGCCGATCTCCGGTTGACCTGCCCAGGTGGTGGCGATCTGGTTGATCAGGGCGAGCACGTCGACCGGATCCCAGGCGGCATCGATCAGGCCGGCGCGCTGCGCGTCGCGGAGCTGTCCGACCTTGCCGGTGATGGTGGTCCGCAGGGGGTCAACCGTGGCGCTATCGGCTTCGCCGTCGCCGAGTTCGAGGCGGCCCCAGGTGATGAGTCGATAGTGGTCCGGGTGGGCTGTGAAGTGGTCGAAGAGGATGCCTGCGTAGCCGGGCAAATCGGCCGGGTCCAAGTGGGTGGCCTCGACGAGCGCGGCCGTTTCGTGCTCGGCGATGTGGTGATAGAGGGCCTCTTTGCTGCTGAAGTAGGCGTAGACCCGTTCCTTGCTGGTCCGCGCCTGCTTGGCGAGGCGGTCCACTCGGGCGCCGGCGATGCCGTACCGGGCGAACTCATCCCTCGCCGCGGCGAGGATCCGCTGCCGGGTGTCGGCGGTAGAGGAGTTCGAGGTCTTACGGGGGACGGCAGAGCGAGGCATAAGGACACGATAGGCGACCAAACCGTTCGGTCTGCCAGGCCAGCAGGCAGGTCTTCTCTCCGGGGGGCGGGCGATCCGGAACGCAGAACGGCCATGAACCCGGCACGGACGGCCTGTTCGGACCGGTTCTGCGGCGAGTTCGTGGCGACGGGCGGCGGCCCGGGTAGCAGCGGCTGACGCTGCGGAAGGCCTTGAAGTCGGTGCCCCCGCCGCCGAGGAACGTGTCCAACCCGACTGGATGCCGGTGGCTGCGGTGACCGAACAGCCTCGCCCCCGGCCTCTACAACGAGCCGCTCGAACTGATGCGGGCAGCGCACCTCGACGACTACACCGTCTTCGAGCACAAAGTGACCGCCGACCCCGCCAAGCCCGCACCGGCCACTACAAACGACGAGGACACACCACACCCGAAACCAACCACCCGTCAACAACAACACCGTTGCAGCACTGGCCCGACCATCGCTGCGAAGACGTGGAGCGCGGTGTAGATCGTTTCCGTGGAGGTAGTGGAATGGTTTGCCCACTACTCAAGTATGTGTGCCAAGCCCGCAGGAGAGCTACCTCGTTGGCGTTCGGACTGCCACCACACGGCGTTCGCAGCAGGTCGCGAGACCTATGTGGAGAAGCGTTCGATGACAGGGCAGGCGACACGTGTGCGGGTCGGGCTGGGGACCTCGCCAGCAGTACTGGATGCTTCGATCAGCCAGTTGAGGCTGCGGTGGCCGAGTTCGTAGTGGGGCAGGGCGACCGTGGTGAGGGCTGGGCGCAGGTGGGCCGCGATGACCTCCTGGTTGTCGAAGCCGACGACCGCCATGTCCCGTGGGATGTGCAGCCCATGGGTGCGCAGGGCGTCGTAAAGCCCCATCGCGACCCGGTCGTTGTAGCAGAACACCGCGGTCGGCCGGGGGTTGAGGTCCAGCAGTTGCATGCCCGCGTCGTAGCCGCCCTCTTGTTCGGGCGTCGTGGTGAGGACGAGGTTCTTGTCGAAGCGGATGCCCGCCGCGCGCAGGGCCTCGCGATAGCCGCGCAACCGTCCCGTGGTGGCGGGTGCCGGCAGAGCGCTGTTGATGAAGGCGATACGGCGGTGGCCGCCGGCGATCAGTACGTCGGTCGCGGCCCTTCCGCCGCCCGCCTCGTCGGGTACGAAGGACTGGACGTGATCGCCGCGTGCGTAGCAGTTCGCGAGCACGACGGGCAGGCCGGACAGCTCGGTGGGCACCGAGACCTGGCGGTGGTACCAGGTGGAGTAGATGACGCCGTGCACTTGGTGGTCGAGCATCGTGCTGATGACGTCGCGGGACGCTTGGGGATCGGACTCGGTGTTGGCCATGAGCATCACGTATCCGCGCGCGCGGGCCGCGTCCTGCACGCCGCGGATCATGTCTCCGGCGAAAGGCGTGGTGGCGACCGAGTCGGTGATCAGGCCGATGAAGGACGACCGGGCGCGGCTGAGGTTCTGGGCCATGGCGTTGGGCCGGTAGCCGAGTTCGTCCGCGACTTCCAGGACCCGGCGTCTGGTCTCGGCGGAGACCTTCGAGGCTCCGTTGTCGTTGATGGCGAAGGAAGCCGTCGTCAGGGACACGCCCGCCCGGGTCGCGACGTCCTGCATCGTGATGCGGCCGCTCCTCTTCCGGGGAGCCCGTGCCACCACCCGTTACCTCCACCCCCCGCAGGGGTTCGTTCATGTCGCCCCAGCAGGCCTTCCGCGCGTCAGCGCGGACGGCGCGACACCGCGGCGGGCAGCGGATCGCGCGAGGCGAGTGGGACGTCCTGGTACCAGTACGCGACCGATGATACGTCGTCACGCCGCTCGAACAGGTCCCTCCCGTCGTGGCCGATCTGCTGCACGGTGACCTTGAGGTCCTGCTCGAAGTAGACCGGATCCTGCACGTGCCAGCGGTACAGGCCGTGCTGGGGCACAGCGGGGGTGGCATACGGCGACCAGCCGGTCCGGTCCTCGGTCAGATACTGCGGATGACCCTGGTACGGGGAGTTGTACACCGCCACCTTGTGGTCCGCGCCCGGCGCGAGCACGTCCTGGAAGGCCCAGGCACCACCGGCGTAGTCCTCCAGTCCGGTGCCGCAGATCGTCGGGCTGTCGGTGTCGCCGTCGAGGAAGAACTTCACCTCGCCCTCACCCCACCAGAAGCGCTCCAGGGCCGCCACCGCGATGTGTGTGCCGACGTACGCCCCCCTGCCCTTCGCCCCGTCCAGGATCACATGGTCCCGGGCGGTCTCCGTCAGGGGTGTACGGCTCCACAGCGCGTGGAAGTAGGGTGCGGCGTCCAGCAGGCGGGCGTCGTCGACCCGGACGTGGTCGATCTGGAAGAACACCGCGTCGATCGGGCCGGGGTGTTCGCTGGAGAGCGTCAGCCGTGCGCGGCGGCGGAACGGCATCGGGAAGTAGCTGTTCATGCCGCCGGTGGGGAGCACCGCGACGGGCAGCGAGACGACTTCGGCGCGGGTGGCGAAGCCGTTGCAGAAGAAGTCCCCGAGCGGGACCTCGACCGACGGCTCCGGGGCCTCGTCCCAGTAGGCGCGCAGGACCAGGTCGCGCAGGACGAAGGGGCCCGCCGACGTGCTGTCCGGGACCGTCAGCCATAGGTGGGTGATGATCCCCGGGCCGTCGATGTCGGCGAGGACGAGGGTCTCGCCGGGGCCGAGCGGGAGGCAGGGACGGCCTTTGCGGCCGGGGCCGAGAGGGGAGGCGGCGGTACCGCCGGCCCCTTTCGCTCCTGTGGGATTCTCCGCGGTCACCGAACGGCTGCGGACGGCGCCGCCGGTGTTCCAGGGGGTGAGTACCGGGATGAACGGGAACATGGTGATCCTCGGATGACGGGGCGGGGCAGGGCAGTTGGTCGTGAGCCGGGTCAGGGTCTGTCGTTTGGATCAGGCCGGATGAGGGAGCGGGGTCTGGTGCGTGCGGTCGCAAGGCGGAGGAGGGAGACGACGCGGAGCGTCGGCGACTGACGACAACGCGGCGGGCGTGCGTGCCAGGGGCCGCGAGCCCGGCAAGATCCAAACGACAGACCCTAGGTCCGGCTGGTGCCGGACAGGCCGCGGACGACCACCTTGCTGAAGACCAGGAACGCCAGGACGAGCGGGGTGACGGTCACGGACACGGCTGCGAACGTGGCGGTCCAGTCGGTGGAACCCATCGACCCGAGGTAGCTCTGCAGGCCGAGCGGCACGGTCTTCTTCTCCGTGCTCAGGATGAAGGTGTTGGCGAAGATGAAGTCGTTCCAGATGAAGATGGTGTTGACGAACACCACCGTGGCCACCGTCCCCAGGGACATGGGTGTGGTGATCCACCAGAACAGCCGGTAGGGCCCGCAGCCGTCGAGCGCCGCGGCTTCGTACGTCTCCTTCGGCACGTAGGAGTAGAAGCTCATGAAGAGGAAGATCGACATGGGCAGCGCGAAGCCGACCTGCGGAAGGATCACCGAGGGGTAGGTGTCCAGGAGGCCCACGTTCGTGTAGTTGATGAACAGCGGTACCAGCGCCACCTGTACGGGGACCACGATGCCCAGCAGGAAGAGGCCGAGCACCAGACGGCTGAAGCGGAACCCGAGTACCTGCAGCGCGTAGGCGCCCATCATGCCGAGGACCACGATGAGGATGTCCGCCACCACCGTGATCAGGGCGCTGTTGAGGAGGAACCGGGGGATGTCGCCGTTCTCGAAGGCGCGGGTGAGGTTGTCGAGCGTGGGGCTGGTCGTCACCGCCAGCGGATTGCCCGAGGCGAAGTCCTTCGCCGGGCGCAGGCTCGTGGTGACGAGCCAGAAGAACGGATACACCTGGAGCAGCAGGACCAGCGTGATCAGGATCTTGGACAGGCGGGGCGCGGTGAAGAAGCGCACGCGCATTCTCTTGCGGTCCTGCGGGGCCGGAGCCGCCGGTCCGGCGGCGGAGCCTCGTATGTCGGTCGTCGTGCTCACAGCAGCGCCTCTCCTCTGCGTCGCAGCAGCGCGACGATGATGCCGACGGCCACCACGCACTCCGCGACGATGAATACCGAGATGGCGCTGGAATAGCCGTAGTCGGTGCTGGTGAACGCCGTCTTGTACATGTAGGTCGTCAGGAGTTCGGTCGACACACCGGGCCCTCCGTTGGTGAGCAGGTAGGGGACGTCGAAACCGCGCAGGCCGTACGTGGTCGCCATGACCAGCGTGGTGAGCCACACCGGACGCAGATGCGGCATCCGGATCTGGAAGAAGATCCGCGTCTCCGAGGCCCCGTCGAGCCGCGCCGCCTCCTCGACCTCACGCGGGACGGTGAGCAGCCCGGCCAGCAGGATCACGGTGTACAGGCCCATGAACCGCCAGCCCTCCGGAACCGAGACCGAGACGAGTGCGGTGTGGATGTCCGACAGCCACGGCCGGGCGAGCCCATCCAGGCCCACCGCGCCGAGCATCTGGTTGATCAGGCCCTCGGGCTCGGAGGAGTAGATCCGCTGGAAGAGCAGCGCGATGGCCACCGTGGACAGCACCGCCGGCAGCAGGTAGAGCACCCTGAGTGTGTCGCGCCCACGCCGCAGGTAGGTGAGGGCGTTGGCGACGAGCAGTGCCCCGCCCAGCTGGATGACCAGATTGATCGCCAGGTAGATCACGGAGTGCAGGGCGGAGCTGCGGAACGTGGTGTCGGTGGTGAGCAGCGTCCGGTAGTTGTCCAGGCCGATGAACTTCATCGCGGTGATGCCGTCCCACCGGAAGAAGCTCAGGAAGAGCGACTCGCCGATCGGGAAGGCCACGGTCGCCAGGTAGACCAGCAGAGGCGGCAGGAGGAACACGGCCACCGCGCGGCCGTTGCGTCCCGGCAGTACGCCGGAGCTGCCGCGGGAGCGCGTACCGGGCCCACCGCTCCGTGACTTTCTTGTGCGGCTCATGACGGACCTCATTTGACGAAAAATCTCGGGGAATTGATGATGACGGCCTCGTCGACGCTCTTCTCGAATTCCCGCGGGCTGATGTTTCCCTGTGCGAGCAGGACGAGATTCTGCTGTACGACGTTGTTGGTGGTCGGGTCGAGTTCGGTGTCCCACGGCTTGGCGGTCCTTGTGCCGAGCCGGTCGGCCTCCCGAAGCACCTGCCCGTACACCGGAGTCGCCCCGTCGGGAATCGCCGTCGGTGTGTCCGTGGTCGGCGAGATCTGTCCCAGTGCCGCGTATTTGGCCGGGTACCGCGCGACCAGGTATTTGAGGAAGTCCTTCACCAGTGGGTCGAAATTCTGGGCGTTGACGGCCATGCCGATCCCGGAACTGACCACGTAGTCGCCGGGGCCGGTGACGGCTCCCCGGGTCGTCGGCAGGGTGAAGTAACCGACGTCGTCACGCACCGACTTGGGCAACGTGTCGGTGGCCAGGAGTCCGAGGTCCCAGGTGCCGTCGTTGATCATCGCCGCCCTGCCGGTGGTGAACAGGTCGGTGGCGTCGGTGTAGCCGGCCGAGGAGAAGCCGTCCGCGAAGCAGCCGGCTTTGCCCAGTCGCGAGACGAATTCCGCACCGGACTTCCCGGCGGGGTCGCTCATCTTCGCGTCGCCCTTCTTGAGCTTCTTGACGAAGTCGTTCCCCTGGAGGCGGAAGGGGTAGTACGCGAGATAGCGTTCCAGGGGCCAGCCGTCCTTTCCGTCGAGGGCGATGGGGATATAGCCCTTGGCGCGCAGCGGTTCGCAACTGGCGATGAACTCGTCGAGGGTCTTCGGCGGGGCGATCCCGGCCTTCTGGAAGGTCTTCTTGTTGTACCAGAAGTACTCCATGGCGAATTCCAGCGGCAGCCCGTAGATACCGCCGTTGTCGAACTGCTGGTACTGGAGGGCGAGCGGCCTGAACCGGTCCTTCGCGCCGAACTCCTCCAGGAGATTGCCGACATCCACGAGCCTGTTCTGCTTGCGCAGCTTCTCGGCGAAGGGCGTGGCGTCCTCGTCGAAGAGTTCGGGCAGTTTCTTCGCGGCGGCCAGCATCTCGACCTTCTGCAGATAGGACGGCCGGTCCGGGGTGGAGATGATGTTGAGCTTGAAACCGGGGTGGCTCTTGCCGTACTCCGCCGCGACCTCGGCAACCGCCTTGATCACCGGACCGTCGCTGGGCCTGGAGTTGAGCCAGGTGATCGTGCGGGGTTCGACAGGTCCGGAGACGGACCCCCGTACCGCCTCCGGCGAACCCACCGACGTACCGCAGCCGGTGGCCACGCCGAGGACGCACACCATCAGGCCCGCCAGTGACCACATCCCGCGCCGACTGTTCATCCGTCCTCACCTTCCGTACGTACGCGCACCGCGATGTCGGTGAACCGCGCCGACCCGTCACCGACGAAGAAGCCGAGCCCGCCGGTCCGGCGGTCGTACATCCGCCCCGACATCGCGATCTCTCCGTCCAGGTAGGCCACATAGGCCGAGTCGTCGATCAGGACCTCCAGCTGGTGGGGGATCCCGGGTTCGAGTGGCGCGGGCCGCTCCAGTTCCACCGCGTGGGGCACGTCGCCCGCCAGCTGCCACTGGTGCGGGCCCTGGTCGGCGCGCGGCCAGCGGTCGAAGACCATCCGGCGGCGCGGCGGTTCGAGCCGCAGGAAGTAGCCCTCGTCGCAGTCGTCGCTGCCGCGCAGCACGAGGCCGCACTCCCGGGTGCCCGGCGTGAACGACACCGTGGTGGTCACCAGGCAGCGTACGGGCAGGTCCGCCGCCCACAAGGTGGCCAGCGACTCCGGCGCCGCGCACTCCACGGCGTCGGCGCCGACGGACCACGAGCCGTTCAGCGGCCGGGGCTCCGGCGTCTTGAGAACCGTACCGAACGACGCGCGCACCGCGCCGGGCATGGCCGCCGCCAGACTGCCGTCGTCCCTGGCGGTGATCTCGTGGACGGCGAGGTCGCCCGCCCACTCCCAGGCCCCCGCGTCCCGCACACCCTGGCGGGTGGGAATCCAGCCGAAGGCGAACCGGCGACCGCCGTCGCCCGCGGTCTTCGCCGCGTAGAAGCCCCGGGCGTCGATCCCGTCGTCCGCCGGTGTCCGCCACGGTCCGTCCGGCCCGTCGGCCACGCGGTATCTGGTCGCGAAGCGCTCGGAGAACTCCGAGTACAGCAGATACCAGCGGCCGTCCAGTTCGAACACGTCGGGGCACTCGTGCGTGATGAATCGCGACGGCGCGGAGAACGGCTCGGTGACCGTCCACGTACTCAGGTCCCCGGAGACCGCGCGCGCAACGCAGCCGCGCCGCCGCCGCGGTCCTATGGTGGTCCTGGCCGCGAGCAGCATCGTGAACTCGTCCGCGCCGGGGGCCCGGAAGACGAACGGATCACGCCAGTCCGCCGGGTCGTAGCGGTCCGCGGGGGCGTGGAAGGTGTCCTCTGGCAGCTTCGTCCAGGTCAGCAGGTCGTCGCTGACGGCGTGCATCACCGCCTGGAGCGGTACCCCGGTGGCGGGGTCCCGGACGGCCGGGTTGTATCCGGTGTAGAACAGGTGGTGCGTGCCCTCGTGCTCGATCACGCTGCCGGTGTACGCGTGCAGATCCTGGTCCAGCGGACCGCCGTGCGGCAGCACCTCGCCGCGATAGTCGAAGTCCACGAAGTCGCGGGTGCACGCCAGGTGCCAGGAGGTCCCCGCGTCGACGACCCCGCTGCGGGTCTCGTGCAGATAGAACAGCCAGAACCGGTCGTCCCAGAAGTAGGGGATCACGTCCCCCACCCATCCACCCGGCGGCCGGAAGAAGATCGGTGCGTCGCTCGGCACGTGTGAGACTCCTAAAGTAAAGCGCTTTACCTGCTTGATGGCGAGCACGTTACAACGTCGACACCGACAGGTAAAGCGCTTAGTCTCACCATGTTTTCCGCAGCCCGCGGATGACGGTCAGTCACTGGCGAAGGAGACCGATGACGCGAGAAGCGGCAACGCACGGGCAGACACGGGTGACCGTGGTGGGCGAGGTGCTGGTCGATCTGCTGTGGCGGGCGGGCGCCGACCTGATCGCACCGGCGGCCGGCGGAAGCCCGGCCAATGTGGCGGTGGGACTGCGGCGCCTGGGCCGCCCGGCCACCCTGGTGACCACCTGGGGCGAGGACCTGCCGGGGACACGGATCGCCGCCCATCTGGACGCCAGCGGGCTGGACGTCGTCCGCGTCCCGGGGACATCGGGACGGTCCACGGTCGCGCTGGCCTATCTGGACGACAACGGCTCGGCGACCTACGACTTCCTCGCCTCCTGGGACCCGGAGCGTCTGGAGATCCCCGACGGCACCGCCGTCCTGCACACCGGATCGCTGGCGGCGGTACTCGAACCGGGCGCGAGCGAGGTACTGAGGCTGTGCCGGCAGGCGGGCGCGTCGGACGGCTGCACCGTGGTGGTGGACCTCAACGTCCGCCCGGCCGTCCAGCCCGACCGGGACGCGTACCGCGCGGCCTGCCTGCGCCTGGCGGCGGTCGCCGACGTGGTGAAGGCGAGCGACGAGGATCTCGACTGGCTCTTCCCCGGGACGGCGCCCGACGCCGCCGCCCGTCTGCTGGCCGACCACGGGCCGCGACTGGTCGTGGTGACGCTGGGAGGCGAGGGCGCGCTCGCCGTCACGGCGAAGGAGGAAGTACGGGTCCCGGCTCGGAAGATCACCGTCGTCGACACCGTGGGGGCGGGGGACTCGTTCCAGGCCGCGCTCCTCGACGCGATCGCCGCCGGCTCAGGGCGGCCTGCGGGCGGGCCGGGCGGCGCCGACGGAGCGCGCGGTACGGGCCACAACACCCTTCCGGCCACAGCCGAGGAGATCCGGAGCGTCCTGACCCGATGCGTCGTCGCGGCGGCCATCACCTGCACACGCGCCGGGGCCAATCCCCCCACCGCCGCCGAACTCGACGCCGCCCTTGCCACCGCCCTTGATGCCCCCATCGAGGGCTGACGACGGAAATTTCTTCGATCGACACCCTTGACCGGGGCCTGCCCCGGGCGCACACTCATCGAAATCCACAGGTCATCGCGTCTTAACCGGGCGATGAAATGTAATGGATTACATGTAATGGATTGCAAGGAGCCGTCGATGGCAACGTACGAGGACATCGCGAAGGCCGCGGGAGTATCCACCGCGACGGTCTCCCGGGTGCTCTCCGGCAACGGCTCCACGGTCAGTGCCGCCCGGACGGAGAAGGTGCGCCGGGCGGCGGCGGCGCTGGGCTACCGGTCCAACCGGGCGGCGCGCACACTGCGCCGCCGGCAGGCCGACGCGGTGGGACTTGTCTTCTCCGACGTGGAGAACCCGTTCTTCGCGTCCATCGCCCGCGCGGTCGAGGACGTGGCCGCCCGCCGGGGCCACGCCGTACTGCTGTGCAACACCGACGAGGACCTGGAGCGTGAACGCTTCTACCTCGACCTCATGATGGAGGAACAGGTCGCGGGCGTGATCGTCGCCCCGTCCACCGAGGACCCGGCCCGGCTCGCCCCCCTGGCGGACGCCGGAATACCGACCGTGACCGTCGACCGCACCCTGCGGGGAAACCCCTTCGACAGTGTGCTGGTCGACAACCGGGCGGGCACCGAAGCTCTCGTACGTGATCTGCTGGACCACGGGCACCGCAGGCTCGCGGCGATCGTCGGTACGACGGCCGCCACCCCCAGCCGCGAGCGGCTGGCCGCCTGCGAGGCCGCGGTCGCCTCGGTGCCCGGCGCGAGCCTGCTGGTCGGCGAGGGCAAACTCCGCGACGCGGTCGGCACCGCGCGGACCATGGCACTGGCCGGCCGGCTCGCCCTGGAACTGCTGGAGTCGTCCGCCGAGCCCCCGACCGCGTTCTTCTGCGGCAACGCCGTCATCCTTCAGGGCGTGCTGGGAGCGCTGCACGGCGCCGGGCTGCGCGTCCCGGACGATGTCGCCCTCGTCGGCTTCGACGACCTGCCTCTGTTCACCCTGCTGGAGCGGCCACTGACCGTGGCCGCCCAGCCCACCGAGCAACTCGGCCGTACCGCCGCCGAATTGCTGTTCCAGCGCATGGACGAGCCGGCCGCCGCCGCCCGCGGTGTCCGGCTGCGTCCCGACGTCAGGCTCCGCCGCTCCTGCGGTGGCGGGCACTGACACCCGGCCGCCGTACGCCATGGGCGCGGGACACCGCCCATGACGTACGGGCCCTGAGCCGACATCGCTTCTCCTCTTGAGAGGACGCACGACCATGAACGAATCAGGTCCGCCGCGGGCGCCGCTGTCCGCGGCCCTGAGCAGACGGAGGCTGCTGCGCGTGAGCGCGGCGGGACTCGCGGCAGTGCCCGCGAGCGCGGCACTGAGCGCCTGCGGCTGGAGCGGCTCGAACGCCGACCGGTCGTCGACACTGAAGGTGCAGAACTGGGGCAACGCGGACGAGGCCAGGGTCTACAACGCCACGTTCGCGGCCTTCCGCAGGCAGCACCCCGGTCTGAAGGTCTCCAACAACGTGGTGCCGGTCACCCTCTGGGGTGACTACGTGAGCAAACTGGCCGTCCAGATGGCCGCCGGGCACTCGCCGGACCTGCTCAATCTGGGCATGGAGGGCGCCCGTCTTTCGGTGGAGCGCAGCATGCTCGCCCCGCTGGACGCCCGGGTGAAGGACAGCCCGGCGGCCTTCCGCGAGCGCGTCGGCAAGCTGCCGAAGGCGCTGGTCGACGCCTATACCGTCGACGGCCGACTCTACGCGGTTCCCAACGGCTGGCAGACCATGGCCGTCTACTGCAACCCGGAGATCTTCGGCGCCCGCGGTGTCGAACTGCCCGGACCGGACTGGACCTGGGAGGACTTCCTCGACACCGCCCGGCGGCTGACCGGGCAAGGTGTCATGGGGTTCGGACTGCCGTGGGGCTTCTTCCAGTGGCACCCGTGGTGGCTGACCAACGGCGGTTACCCGGTGACGGACGATTACCGGCGGCCGACGCTCTCGGATCCGAGAGTGGTCGAGGCGGTCGCTTTCGTCAGGGACCTGGTGCAGAAGTACAAGGTCTCCCCCGACCCGACCAATGTGGATGTCTACTCGCAGTTCGCCGCGGGGAAGTTCGCGATGGTCGGCGCCGGTCGGTGGCCGCTGCCCGGGTGGTCGGCGGCCGGGTTCACCGACTACACCGCGCGTCCGTGGCCCAGGCGCGTCTCGCACACGACGGTGGTCGGCGGCAGCGGATGGGCACTGAGTACCCGGGCGGTCAAGCCCGACACCGCCTGGGCCGCCATCGACGACCTGCTGCTTCCGTCGTCCGTGGCCCGGCTGACCGAGGTCGGGCAGGCGATGCCGGTCTATCCCGGCATCGGTGACGACACCGGGGACAAGGCGGCCGACGACGCCTTCGGTTTCCTCTTCCGGCAGCTGGACGACAGCCGTCCGGTGGCCGCCCCCGCCTTCTACGACACCCTCGAATCCGTCGCGATGCGCTACCTCCAGCAGATCGTGTCCGGCCGGCTGGACCCCGCCAGGGGCCTGCGTGAGGCCGACGCCGAGATCAGGGAGGCGCTATGACGGCGATACAGGCGACCGCCCGCCCACCGCGGGGCCGTGACTACTCGCGGCGGACCGCCCCGACGCGCCGTGGGCGCAGGATCAGTCAGTGGCCCGGAATCCTGTTCGTCACCCCGGCCACCGTCGGATTCGCTGTCTTCGTGCTGCTGCCGCTGGTGCTGACGGTGTACTACAGCTTCACCAGTTACGACCTCTTCTCCCCGCCGCAGGGCAACGGTCTCAGCAACTACCACCATCTCGCCGACGACACCCGGCTGCGGCAGACGTACCTCAACACGGCGATCTTCTGCGTGCTGGCCGTGCCGCTCAACGTCGGCCTCGCGCTGCTGCTGGCGGTGGGGCTGAACCGGAGGATGTCCGGGTGGCTGCGGGTGACGATCCGCTCCGCGTTCTTCTTCCCGTCGCTGGTCGGCCTGATCTTCGTGGCCATCGTGTGGCAGTTCTTCCTCCAGACCGACGACGGCATCTTCAACTACTACCTGGGGCTGGTCGGCATCGGTCCGGTGCACTGGCTGTCCAGTTCCAGCTGGGCGCTGCCGTCGATCGTCATCCTCGACGTGTGGAAGAACGTCGGTCTGGCGATGCTCATCCTCCTGGCGGGCCTCCAGGGAATTCCCAGGGTCTATTACGAGGCCGCGAGTCTGGACGGCGCGTCCGCGTGGCGGCAGTTCCGCTCGGTCACCGTTCCGCTGCTTTCCCCGCAGATCTTCTTCGTGACCACGCTCTATCTCATCGGCGCCCTGAAGGTGTTCGACTCGATCGTTGTCCTCACCAACGGCGGGCCGGGAGATTCCAGCCGCAGCGTCGTCATGTACATCTACGAAAAGGCCTTCCAGTCCTTCGACTTCGGCTATGCGGCGGCTGTCTCCGTGTCCCTTCTCGTCGTCATCGGCATTGTCACCGCCCTGCAGTTCCGGGTGTCACGGAAGTGGGTCCACTATGAGTGAGACAAGCGGGACCAAGCCGGTACGACGACGGGGAACGGCCGTGCGTCACTGGCGTCCGCGCGGTACGACGACGCTGCTCACGATCGGCGGGCTGGTGATGCTCGCTCCGTTCCTGTGGATGTTCTCCACCTCGCTGCGCTCGGCCGCCGCCTCGGTGACCGTCCCGCCGCGGTGGCTGCCCACCCAATGGCATCCGGACAACTACACCAGACTCGCCTCCGACGACTACCCGGTGCTGCGATTCCTGCAGAATTCGGTGCTCGTGTCCCTGCTGGCCACGACAGGAATCGTCATCACGAGCGCGCTGGCCGGCTATGCCTTCGCCAAGCTCGAATTCCGTTTCAGGAACGCGCTGTTCGGCCTGCTCCTGGTGTCCCTGATGATTCCCATCCAGGTGACGATCGTGCCGCTGTACGTCATCATGGGGAAGCTCGGACTGATCGACAGCCCCTGGGCGCTGGTCGTCCCCGCACTGCTGGGCGCTTTCGCCCCGGGAATTCCCGGTGCTTTCGGTATCTTCATGATGCGGCAGTTCTTCCGGAGCACTCCGGACGCGCTGATCGAGGCCGCGACGATCGACGGCGCGGGTCCGATCCGGATCTTCTTCCGTATCGCGCTGCCGCTGGCCAAACCCGCGCTGGCCTCGTTGACGGTCATCACCTTCATCCTGTCCTGGAACGACTACTTCTCCCCGCTGATCTTCCTGAACAGCACGGACATCATGACCCTGCCGGTCGGCATCCAGTCGCTGCGTCCGCCCTTCGGGCAGCAGAGCAGCCTGGTGATGGCCGCGGTCACCGTCGCGCTCATTCCGGTCCTGCTGGTCTTCGTCGCCGGCCAGCGCTGGATCGTCCAGGGATTCACCCGGTCCGGGCTCAACGAGTAGCCCTCTCACCTCTCCCCCCCCCGGCTCGTCCAGGTGCCGGCCCCTGCCCAAGCGCGGGCCGTCGCCCCGTCGCACCCTCATGTACAAGGAGAAAGACTGTGCACAAGCCGTCCGACGCCACTTTCATGCGCGACCGCGTACGGAGCTATCCGGAGTCCGCCACATCGGCGGCATTCCTGCTCGGCGGGATCGGCACCGGCAACTTCTCGGTCGGATCGCGCGGCCAGTTCCGCGACTGGGAGATCTTCAACTGGCCGGGCAAGAACAACTATCTGCCGTTCTCCTTCTTCGCGATCCGCACCCGCTCCTCGGACGGCACGGTGCACACCGCCGCGCTGGAGGCCGAACTCCCGGGCCCGCACAACCGCTCGCACGGCTACTACAACGGTGAGCTGGCCGGGCTGCCGCGCTTCCGCCACTCCCGTATGTGGTCGGTGTACCCGTTCGTGTACGTCGAGTTGACCGACCCCGACCTGCCGGTCCGGGTGGTGCTTGAGGCCTTCACACCGTTCGTGCCGCTGGATGAGGTGGACTCCGGCATCCCCGGCGCGATTCTGCGCTATCACGTCACCAATCTCACCGGCGAACCTCTGGAGGTCTCGGTCGTCGGTTCCTTCGCCAACGCCGTCGGCTTCGAGGGATACGACGTCTTCGGCAATCTGAAGCTGTCCGGCGAGGTGGCCAACGAACTGCGCGAAGGCGACGCCGGCAAGGGCCTGTTCTACACCTCCGACGACGCACCGGACACCGAGGCGTACGGCAGCATGGCCTTCGTCACCACCGAGCCCGACGCGACCTTCCGGCCCGTCTGGCTCCAGGGCCAGTGGACCGACAACGCCCAGGACTTCTGGGACGACTTCACCGACGACGGCCGGCTCGACGAGTACCACGCCGTGGAATCCACCGGCTCGGAACTCGACAACTTCTACGACTTCAGCTATCTGCGGCTGCGGGAGAAGATCGGCTCCATCGCCGTCCCCAAGACGCTGCCCGCGCACGGGTCCCGGTCCTACGAGTTCGCCTTCGCCTGGCACATCCCGAACCGCCCCAAGGGCTGGGTTGAGGTGGACGACGACCTGGCCAGGCACGCCCGCGGTGAGTACCCGCTCATCCGCAACCACTACGCCACCGTCTACGACGACGCCTGGGCCGTGGTGCAGGACCTGGTGGGACGGCTCCCCGCACTGGAGGGCCGGTCACGGCGGTTCAGCCAGGCGCTGTACGACTCCTCTCTGCCCGAGCCGGTGATCGACGCCGTCGCGAGCAATCTGACCGTGATCCGCAGTTCGACCTGTTTCTGGACCGAGACCGGCGACTTCTACGGCTGGGAGGGCACCCGCGACCATGTCGGCTGCGGTCTGGGCAACGTCAACCACGTGTGGAACTACGCCCAGGGCGTCGCCTTCCTCTTCCCGCGTCTGGAGCGCTCGATGCGGCGGGCGGAGTTCCTGATCGAACTGGACGACGACGGCGCGCTGCCCTTCCGTTCGCGCCAGACTCTCGGCGAGCCGCGCTGGCAGATGGTCCCGGCCGCCGACGGCCATCTCGGCTCGATCGTGCGGGCCTGCCGTGAGTGGCGGATCAGCGGGGACGACGACTTCCTGCGGGAGATCTGGCCCGCCGTCAAGAAGGCGATGGCGTACGCGGTCGACCACTGGGACACCGACGGCGACCTCGTCCCCGACAGCCAGCAGAGCAACACCTACGACATCGAGTTCTACGGTCCCAACGGCATGACCGGCACCTTCATGATCGCCGCGCTGCGCGCCGGCGAGGCCATGGCCACCGCCGTGGGAGAGGGCGAACTGGCCGCCGAATACGCCGCGCAGGCCGAGCAGTCGGCCGCCAATCTGGACCGCCTCTGCTGGAACGGCTCCTACTTCGAACAGCGGCTGGAGGACGTGAACGCCCACCGCTACCAGTTCGGACGCGGCTGCCACTCCGACCAACTGCTCGGCCAGTTCGTGGCCACGGTGACGGGCCTCGGCCATCTGCTGCCTTCCGACCACATCCGGTCCGCGCTGATGTCGATCGTGGAGCACAACACCGTGCCGCGTATGCGCGAAGTCCCCACGGTGCAGCGCGTCTACGCCCTGGGCGACGAACCGGGGCTGGTGCTGTGCTCGTGGCCGAACGGAGGGCGCCCGCGGTTTCCCTTCGGCTACAGCGACGAGGTATGGACCGGTGTGGAACACCAGGTCGCCTCCTCGCTCATCTACGAAGGGTTCGTCGAGGAGGGCGTGGCCATCGTGGAGCGGCTGCGTGCCCGCCAGGACGGCTATCTCCGCAACCCCTGGAGCGAGAACGAGGCGGGTCACCACTACACCCGGTCGCTCGCCAGCTACGCGTTGCTGACCGCGTTCTCCGGATTCAGTGTGGACCTCTCCCAGAACCTGGTGCGCTTCGCCCCTCGGAGCACCGAGGACGGGGACTTCCGGTCCTTCTGGTGCCACGGCAAGGGCTGGGGCACCTATGAGCAGCACCGGGACGCCGACGGCGAACTCGTGGCGCGTATCGAGGTGATCGAAGGGGTGCTGGGCACCGAGGAGCCCGTCACCGCCGCCACCCGCGTGGAGATCGTCACCGCCCCTTCGGCCGCCGCCCCCTCGGGGGAGGCCCGGTGACCGGCTCCCGCCGTACGCGGTCCACGCTGCCGTTGGCCACCTGGGAGCCCCGCTCCCACATCACCGCCGAACGCAACTGGCTCAACGACCCCAACGGGCCGATCCACTGGAACGGCCGCTACCACCTGTTCTTCCAGGAGAACCCGGCCGCACCCGTCTGGGGCCCACCGCACTGGGGCCACGTCAGCTCGACGGACCTGGTCACCTGGCGGCGCCATCCGCGAGCGCTGTCCCCCGACCCCCACGGGCCGGACGCCGACGGCTGCTGGTCCGGCTGCGTACGTGACATCGACGGCGTACCCACCGCGTACTACACCGGGGTCACCGGCGACGGGGACGCACGGGTGGAGTCCGTCTGCCGCGCCACCGGCTCACCGGACCTGACCAACTGGACCAAGGACCCAGGCAATCCGCTGGTCCCCGGAGCACCCACCGCCAACGGCACCGGATACCACCGGGACCCCTATCTGTGGCGTGACACCAAAGGCTGGCATCTGCTGCTCGGCTCCGGCACACGTGGCGAAGAGCCGCACGGCACCGTCCTCGTCTACCACTCGCCGGACGCCACCCGGTGGACCTACGGCGGCGTCTTCTTCGCTCCCCCGGCCGGACTCGACGCTCCCGGCGGACTCGGGCAGCACTGGGAATGTCCTCAACTGCTGGAGTTCGACGGCACCTGGGCGCTCATCCTCAGCATCCAGAAACCCGGCACCGACCGCCCTCTCAGCCATGTCGTGTACGTCGTGGGCGACCTGGACCCGGTCACGTACCGCTTCCACCCCCGGGCGACGGGACTTCTCGACTCCGGTGACGCCTTCTACGCGCCGGCGGTCACCACCGACCTGTCCGGGCGAACCCTCCTGTGGGGCTGGGCCCAAGAAGACCTTCCCCCGGAGCGGCAGCAACACCTGCACAAAGCCGGCGCGCTGACTCTGCCCCGGCAGCTGACCCTGTCGGACGACAGGATCGAGTCACGACCGCCTCGCGAACTGAGCGGCCTGCGCAAACCGAACGTGACCGAATCGGCGGACGGAGCGTCGGCCTCCGGCCCCCACCCGGCCCGGCCCGTACCGGCCCAGGCCGAGATTTCGGCGACAGGCCTGGGAACCAGAGGACCGGCGCGCCTTCACCTCGCCCACACGGACAGTGTCACTTCTCTGACCCTGAGCGTGGATCCTGACCGCCGGTCCTTCCGGCTGCGTACCCGGCAGGGGTCCGGGACCCGCCAGTATGAGGCTCTCCTGCCCCACCGCGCAGACGGAGATCTTGTTCTTTACGTCGACGGCTCCTTGATCGAGGCGTACTACGGTGGAACAGCCATCACCACACGGTGCTATCCGCAGAGCACAGGTCCCTGGCGTATCTCCCGTTCCGCCCTGGACCCCGACATGTCCCGCGAACTCTTCATACGGCCGCTGCAAGACGCAGTCATCACCTCGCCGGATGAATGCGAAGGCCAGGCTGCGGATATGACGTGAAAGCATCCGTGACCAGTGGATGAGGACGGTGGCCACTGCCCGGCGGACAGGATCCGGATCCTGACACGTCGCAGCGCCAGAGTCGTCGGCCCCCTGGTTGTCGTCGGAGGGGGCCGGGGCCGACGGGTGCTTTGGCCTGCCGGATCCAGAAGTTCTCACCGGTATGGGAGTTGACCGGCAGGGGCGCGCTGGCGGTGCCGTTGGCCTTGGTGGTGAGGGTGAGGAGGAACGGCTGATCCTCGCGACCGTGACCGCCCGCCCCGGCAGCGTCGAACAGATGCGGTGGGGGCTCCCAAGGCAAGCGCGCCCGGAAGATGCCCAACCGCCTGGGCCAGGAGCAGTCCGACGGCATGCGGGCGGATCTGCGCCGGCTCTCCCACACACTGAAGAAGCAGCGGGGCGGGCGCACCAGCCGCCACCCTCTTCATGATCGAATGGCGCGGAGGCGCCGCCGGCCACCTCGCAGCTCTCGACTGAACCGGGGTGGGCCCGGATCTCGTTCATCTTGGCGCCGTCCGTGACCTCGCAGGTGGTCCGGGCCTCCTCCCTCCCGGTGATCCACACCTTGACGCCGGTGGACCGCCGTCCCCCGGGACCGGCGGCCGACTGACCGACCCGACGCCTCGCGAAATCCCCTATAGCATGAAAGGTGGAGATCAAAGGGTAAGTAGCTTTCTCAGGTACAGCAGGGGCATCTATGCACGAAGCCACCTGCGCGTGGCTGCGCACCATCATGAAGGCGGGCGAGGAGCTGGCCGGCTCCGAGCTGTCCGCCTTCACGCTCGACGCCGCCGTGACGGAGTCCGGCGGGCTGGGCGGCATGGTGCATCTACGCGTCCCCGGCACCCGGCGGCTCGTGCTGGTCGCGGTGCACGGGCTGGCGCGGACCATGGCCCGAGACCGGGAGTGGGCCGAGCTCACGGAGGGCGACCCCAGCGTCCCGGCCAGGGCCACGGCCCTGCGCGTGACGCGTTGGACTCCCGGGGACGGCCGGGGCGGTACGGTCCCGGCACTGCCCGGTGTCGGAGGGCTGCTGGCCGTTCCACTGCTCCCGACCACGGACGGCGGCGACGGCGCGGCGCTGGGCGCGCTGTCCGTGCTGGCCGCCCGGGAGCCCCCGCCGCCGCGGCGCGCGGCCGTCGAGGCGCTGGCCGCCTGGGCGGGCCTGCGGCTGCGGCACCCCGACGGGGCGCCGGCCGACGGCCCGGCGGGCCCTGTAGCGGCCGACGCCCCGGTGGCCCGCACCCTGCGGCAGATGACCGACGCCCTGTTCACCGTCGACCGCGACTGGCGGCTCACCTTCGTCAGCCGCGGCGCCGAGCGGCTGCTCGGCGGCTTCCACACCCCGCTCGGCCGCGTTCTGTGGGACGTGCTGGCCGACCTGGGGGTCGACTCCGTCGTACCGGACCTCCGGGCACGCTACCTGGGGGCCGTCGCCGACGCCGCCCCGGTCAGCTTCGACATCCACTGGCCCACCGACCGGCTCTGGTACCGGATGCGGCTGGTCCCGGTGGTCGACGGGCTCGCCGTGTACGCCACCGACATCACAGAGCGCCGCCTTCGCGAGAGCGGGCAGGCCGCCGCCGAACGCGCCGCGGCCCAGCGCACCGCCCGGGTCACCGAGCTGACCACCACCCTCGCCGAGGCCCTGACCATGAACGATGTGGTGAACGCGATCGCCCAGCGGATGCTGCCACCATTCGGAGCCTCCGGGTTCGCGGTCCAGCTCATCGAGGGGAACATCATCCGGATCGCCGGGGCGGTCGGCTACGGGCAGGACTTCCTCGACACCCTCGACCGCTCCTACGTCGAGGAGGTCTCCCCGGTCTCCGAGGTGTACCACAGCCGTCGGCCGGTCTTCATCGACTCACCCGAGGAGTACATCGCGCGCTATCCATCGATGGGCTGGCGCCCCTCCGCCGCCGCGAAGTCCGCCTGGGCCTTCCTCCCGCTGCTGGTCTCCGGCCGCGCCATCGGCTGCCAGGTCGTCTCCTTCGCCGAGCCGCGCCATCTCAACGGCGAGGAGCGGGCGCTGCTTACCGCACTCAGCGGACTGACGGCGCAGGCCATCGAACGGGCCCGGCTGTACGACGCCGAGCACAACCGGGCCAAGGAGCTCCAGCGCGGATTGCTGCCGCGCGGACTGCCCGCGCTGCGCTCGGTCACCGCCGCCGCCCGCTATCTGCCCGCGAGCGAGGGAATCGAGGTGGGGGGCGACTGGTACGACGTGATCCCGCTGTCCGGCGCCCGGGTGGCGCTGGTCGTCGGCGATGTGATGGGGCACGGGCTGGCCGAGGCGGCCACCATGGGGCGGCTGCGGACCGCCGTGCACACCCTCGCCGACCTCGATCTCTCGCCCGCCGACCTGCTCACCCGGCTGAACGACCTGGTCAGCGAACTCGGCGACGACTTCTACGCGACCTGTCTGTACGCGGTGTACGACCCCGTAACGAGACGCTGCGTCTTTGCCCGCGCCGGACATCCGCCGCCTGCGGTCGTTTGCCCCGGGAAGCCCGTCCGGTTCCCCGACCTCACCCCCGACCCGCCGCTGGGCGCGGCGCTACCGCCTTTCGAGACGGTCGAGATCGAGCTGCCCGAGGGCAGTCTGCTGGTGCTGTACACCGACGGGCTGGTCGAATCCGTCAACCAGGACATCCACCGCGGGATGCGGCATCTGGCGAGCGCGCTGTCCACCGCGTCGAGCCGCCCGGGGGCCGAGTCAGGACAGGCCGGGCTGGAGCGGGTGTGCGACGAGGTGTTGGCCGAGCTGCTGCCGGAGAAGCAGCGGACGGCGGACGACGCCGCGCTGCTGATCGCCCGGACCCACGCCCTCGCACCCGGCGATGTCGCGGTGTGGTCCCTGCCGGACGGGCCGATCGCGGCGGGCGAGGGCCGGGAGCACGTGCGCGAACAGCTGGACCGCTGGGACCTCGAACCTCTGGCCATCACCGCCGAACTGCTGGTCAGCGAGTTGGTGGGCAATGCCGTCCGGCATGGTAAGGGCCCGTTCGTGCTGCGGCTGCTGCGCGGTGACAGGCTGATCTGCGAGGTGTCCGACACCAGTCCCACCACCCCCCGGATCCGCCGTGCCTCCGAGACCGACGAGGGCGGGCGGGGACTGCAACTGATAGCCGCCCTCTCCCAGCGCTGGGGCACCCGCTCCATGGCCGAGGGCAAGTGCATCTGGACAGAACAGCCCCTGCCGTGACGGCCGACGTGACCGCTGAACTCGCCGCCGAGACCGGCCCGTTGTGGCACGAGCGCCACCAGGCCGGGCTTGCTTTACCCGGCTCCCCCTTCCGACCCGCGAGTACGCAGATCAGAAGGGGAGACGACGAGCCGTCTTCCCCTTCCCGGCGCCCGGCGGAGGATCGACGCGAGGCTGGCCAGCGCCGGGAACCGCAACGGGCCGCGACGCTTGGCCCGTTCCTATGGTTCTGTCGTCATGTGTCCGTGGGTTGGTCAGCGTGGCTGCCGGGGCAGCGGTGTGACGGAGCGTGCTTCGTGCAGTGCGGTTCGCAGACGGTCGTTGTCGACGCTGAGCCGTTGGATAGCGGCGACAGCGAGTTCGAGCTGTTCGGCAAGGTCGTGTTGTCGCGACGCAGACGGGCGTTGCCGGTCTTCAGGGCGGTGTAGGCGTCGGCGGCCTTCGAGTCGGCCGGTGCCGGTGCGGGCGCGGCCAGCTCGGCACAGATGTCGGGGTAGTTGCCGTCGAACAGCGTGTGGTGGTTCGGGCAGAGCGGCACGACGTTGCCCAGATGGTGGAACAGCCCGTGGCGGTGCGGAACTCCTTCGAGTTCGTTCCCCGCGTCGTGGCGGATCGCCTCGGCGTGGGACAGCTGCTGTGGCAACGTCCGGGCCCACGCGAGGAGACCTTAGGCGTCATCTCAATTGGATCGCCGGTCTGTCGGTCGTGGTGGCGATCGTGGTGCGGCTGGTGCCGGATGCGTTGGGGGAACTGTTCCAGCGTGTGGTGCCCGAGATGCCTTCGCGACCACAGGGCGGTGGTCGGCGTCGACGTGGCGATTGGGAGGTGCTGGCTTTGCAACCGCAGACGTCCCGGGCTCGACGTCTGACCCGACCGGTCACATGCGGTGGACGTGACCGGTTGTCGGGCCGCGTCAGTGCCAGGCACAGGCGATCAACTGTCCGCGGAGTGGGCGTCGGCAAGGGCCTCGCCGAAGAGCCGTCCGGCGAGTTCCACGCAGCGCATCCGGGCAGGAGAGAAGTCGTAGGGCATCTTGGTGATCGCTGCGGCGGCACTCATCTGTGTGTCCTCCTCCCCTTTCAGGTCGGCGTCGTAGATCTCGAAGATCTTCTCCTCGGCCGCGTCGAGACCAGCTGCCTCGATGGCCTGATTCAGGGCCATTTGGTGAGCGCATCGCTGTACGGCGAGCTCATCGACCCGCGGGTCGTCGGGTTCGACGCCGTCGTCGAGAGCGGCCTCGGCCGCCTCAAGACGGTCCTCCTCGGCCCGCAGGTCGGGGTGGGTGGCCAGCACGATGAACGTGCTGGCCTGGATGGCGGCGCCCAGCGGCCCGAAGATCCGTTCCGTGACGAGCAGGGCGTCCAGATCGGAGGGGCGCAACACTCCCGGGGGCAGGTGGCTGAGCCGGTCCGTGACCAGTTCGGAGAGCAGCCCCAGGGGGCTGCCTACCGCCTGCAGGCGCTGGACAGCCGCGCGCCGACGTTTGGTGGCGGCCTCCTGCGCCGCCAAGGTTTCCTCGAGCCTGCTCAGGACCGACTCGATATCCGGGGACTGGTCCAGGGCTTCGTCTCCAGCTTCGCCCGGGGCTTCGCTGAAGGCGGCCCGCATGTCGTCCAGGCTGATACCGGCATCAGCCATCTTGCGGATCCACAGCAGGCGGGTCATGTCGTCATAGCCGTAGCGGCGGCGGCCGTCCCCACCGCGCTCGGGTTCCGGCAGCAGACCGATCTCGTGGTAGTGGCGGATGGCGCGTGGAGTGATCCCGGCGAACGCAGCGGCATCACCGATCTTGACCTGCCGGGGAGGCGTGAGGGAGGGGTACATCGCAGACAGAGCCTTTCGTGCGTGATGCCCCGACCCCACCACATGCCGCTACGGCATGTGCAACAGCCTCATCCAGTGCCACCGGAGCCCGGCCCTGGCTGCCGCCGAGACCGATCAAGAACGACGAGCCATCCGGGAACGCAGAGTGACCACCGGCGGCCAGATAGCTCCCCGCCAATTGGCCGCCGCTGGGGAATTCCTACGGTTCTGATCCACTTCTTGTAGTCCGGTAACGGTGAGTGACGGTGCTCAGTCCGCGAGGAGGACTTGGCGTCGCAGGAGGTCGAATCCAGCCCGGCCGTATCCGTCCCTATTTGGTGAGTCTGCGGTAGCAGATGAGGGTGCAGGCGATGCTGGTGAAGGCCAGGAAGTGGTCGGCTTCGCGTTCGTAGCGGCGGTGCGGGCGTCGGCATCCGGCGAGCCATGACATGGTGCGTTCGATGGTCCAACGGTGGCGGCCGAGCCGTTGCGAAGTCTCGATGCCTCTGCGGGCGATGCGGTGCCGGATGCCTCGGCCGGATAACCATCGTTACAGGTGGTTGTAGTCATAGCCCTTGTCGGCGTGGAGCTTGTGGGGCCTGCGCCGCCGGGGTCCCCGGCGGGATCGGATCGGCGGAATGCCCTGCACCAGCGGGATCAGTGCCTGACTGTCGTGCGTGTTGGCGCCCGAGATGCCGATGGACAGCGGCAGTCCCGTTCGCTCCGTGATCAAGTGGATCTTTGACCCGTACTTTCCCCGGTCTACAGGATTCGGACCTGTCAGCTCCCCTTTTTCAGGGCCCGCGTGTTCACCGAGTCGATCGCGCACCGCGACCAGTCCAGCTCGCCGCGGGATCCGAGTTCATCCAGCACCAGGCGGTGGAGTTTGGCCCACACCCGGGCTTTCGACCACTGCGCATGAGCGAGCGGATCGTCGTGATCACAGGTGCTTCGGACGGGATCGGTGCCCAGGCGGCACGCCGGATCGCCCGGCAGGAACGAGGGCAGCGGCTCATCCTGGTGGGGCGCTCGCGGGACAAGACGGCGGCGGTGGCACGCGAGGTCGGTGCGGAGCACTACATCGCGGATTACACGCGTCTGGACGAGGTCCGTGAACTGGCGGCGAACCTCCGGCGCTCGGTCGATCGTATCGACGTGCTCGCCAACAACGCCGGCGGCATTTTCAGCGAACGCACCGTAACGGCGGACGACAACGAGAAGACCCTGCAGGTCAACTTCCTCGCGCCCTTTCTGCTCACACACCTCCTGCTCGATCTGCTGCAGGCCGGCGAAGGCGGAGTGATCAACACCTCCAGCGCATCCGCCAGGATCGTCGGAAAGATCGACGTCGACGACCTCAACCACACAAAAAGCTACGCCCCGATGCGGGCGTACGGCGACGCGAAACTGGCCAATATCCTCTTCGCCCGAGGACTCCACGCGCGGTACGGCGCTCAAGGGATCAACCCTGCTGCTTTCGATCCGGGCAATGTGCGAACGGGCTTCGGCGCGGAGAACAACGACTTCCTCACCCGTCTTCTGTATCGGACACCGCTGTCCCGGATCGCGCTGATCTCGCCCGAGAAGGGCGGAGCGAACCTCGCCTACTTCCTGACCGGCCGCCCCGGCGCCGACTAGGGCCACGGACGCTTCTACGCGCAGACCGAGCCTGCGAAGCCGCGTCAGACCAACAAGCAGGTCAACAACGACGCCCTTGTCGAAACCCTGTGGACCCGCAGCGCCGAACTCGTCGGCATCGGGTCTCACTGAGCCAGGGGGAGCCTCCCGCACATCGGCAAACGGCGAAGTCACCCTCCGGGACGGGCGACACCGTTCATAGTCCTTGCGTGGCCCCGCCCCACCACAGCCCCCGCCGTTCGACGACCTCCAACCCCACCGACCACATCGCTCAGGAGCTTCCATGCGCCGTCCAGCAGCCGACGGCGGCCTCATCGGGCCGTTACGAAACGTATGCCCATGTCGTCTTCGCCCGATCGGCCGGCCTCTCCGAAACCACCATCCGCAGCCTCCTTGCCGGCAACACCGACGCACTGGAGGACGTCCACGAACTGACCCACCGCTTTACCACCGAACTGCTCACCGCCCACCGCGTCAGCGATGCCACGTATGACCAGGCGTTGCATGCTTTCGGGCGTGACGGAGTGCTCGACCTCGTCCACCTCGTCGCTATGTACGTGGAGCAAGCCGTCATGCTCAACGCGTTCGACACTCCCGCGCCCCGAGTCGATCTCCAAACTTGAGCGTTTCGCTCAGGCCATCGGCACGCCGGCCGCGCAACTCGCCCAACTGCCACATGCGTAACCATGCGCGCCCGCGCGCACATCCCCGACCGGGCGCACGAGGGCGATGAACCACTCAGAGGGCTCCGCCACCGAGGAGCCGTTCTGCAAGTTCCCCTGGCCCAGCCCGACGACGTGCCGATGAGTTGGCGCGCACGTGGGTCCGTGAGACCGGAGTGCTTGCCAGCATCGCTGAGCAGATCGCGCCGTTGGCCGAGCGCTCGCTCAATGGATACGCGGATCTGGCTGACAAGGATCCCGGTCCCCACCTGGTCCCCAGCAACGATCAAGGGCCGGTCTCGGATTTCTCCGAGACCGGCCCTGATCTGCGACTCTCACGAGTCGGGACGACAGGATTTGAACCTGCGACCCCTTGACCCCCAGTCAAGTGCGCTACCAAGCTGCGCCACGTCCCGTTGGTCCGCCGTTCAGGAGGTCTCCCCGGCGGCCACAGTGGAGAACATTACCCCACCCCGGACCGGCGGCGGGCCGCCCGAGAGGTGGGAGGGGCGGGAGACAATCGGGGTATGACGGAGAACCGGCGGGACCGAGACGTCGAGGGGCGGGCGCGGAACGCGCGGCCGAGGGACGGGCTGGGGCGGCCGTTGCCCTACGGGACGCCGGGGGTCGAGCGGCAGCCCGAAGGGGTGGTGCGGGCGCCCGGTGAGACGTTGCGGGAGGCGCAGCGGCTGCTCGACGCGGGGATGCCGTTCCACGCGCACGAGGTGTTCGAGGACGCGTGGAAGTCGGGTCCTGGCGAGGAGGAGGCGCTGTGGCGGGGGATGGCGCAGCTCGCGGTGGGGCTGACGCACGCCGCCCGGGGCAATCCGGCGGGCGGGGCGCGGCTGCTGCTGCGGGGCGCCGAGCGGATCTCCGGGTACGGGGCGCCGTACGGGATCGATGTCCCCGGGCTGACCGCCTGGGCCCGTGAGCTGGCGGAGCGTGTCGCGGACGGGCCGGTGGACCCCGCCGCCGAAGCCCCGCGTCTGACGTGACAGCGGGCTCCGGTCAGTCCTCGACCAGGACCACCTCCAGCGTGCGCGGGCCGTGGACGCCCTCGACACGGTCCAGCTCGATGTCACTCGTGGCCGAAGGACCCGAGATCCAGGTCAGCGGACGGGTCGGGTCGAGGCGGGGCATGGCCTGCGGTACGGACGCGACGACCTGTTCCGGCGCCCGTACGACACAGATGTGGTGGTCCGGGATGAGCGAGATACGGCGCCGGCCCTGATCGGGGCTCCCGTCCAGGACGATCGTGCCGGTCTCCGCGATGGCCACGGCGCAGCCGGTGACGACGCTGTCCACCTCGTCCAACTCCCCCGCGGTGGACGCCTCCCGGTCATGGATCCGGGTCGGATCGGCGGCGGCGAGCCACGACGGGGGCAGGCCCGGCGGTACGAGCACCGTACGGGAACCGTGCTCGGCGAGCAGGCGCATCAGCAGTTCGGTGAGCCCGGCGGAGTCGGTGCGGTGGACGACGGCCCGGTAGTCGGCGAGGTTCTCGGCCAGCAGGTCGACCATCCCGGCGTCGGGGGTGTGCGTGTCGAGATAGCCGCGCGTGACCTCCGGGGCGTCGGGCGCGTCGGTGACGGCCGCGCGGATCCGGGCCAGGATGCGCTCGCGTGAACCGTTTCCTGGAGCGGCGGACGGATCGGTGGTCATTACGGCTTCTTCCCGTCCGTCTTCGGCTTACGGTTCTTCTTCCACCAGTCGCGGAACGGCTCCGCCGGCAGCTCCGGCAGCTCTCTGCTCCGCGTCCACGCCCCGGCGCCCGGCAGCTTCGACGGGTGCAGCTTGCGCGTCTTCGACGCGGCCCGCTCCCCCGCCCCCAGCACGCCGGGACGGTCGAGTACCCACCCCGCCGCCTTCATCGCGGCCTTCTCGATCCGGTGGCCCTTGCCGCCCTGATCGGCGACCCGTTCCCTGAGGTGCACCAGTACCTCGGGGATGTCGATCGCGACCGGGCACACCTCGTAACAGGCACCGCACAGCGACGAGGCGTACGGCAGTGAGGCGTCGATCTCGCTCTGGGTGCCCCGGAGTTGGGGGCTGAGGATCGCGCCGATCGGCCCCGGGTAGACGGAGCCGTACGCGTGCCCGCCGGCCCGCTCGTACACCGGGCAGACGTTGAGACAGGCCGAGCAGCGGATGCAGCGCAGCGCCTGGCGGCCGACCTCGTCGGCGAGGGTGCCGGTGCGGCCGTTGTCGAGGAGGACGAGGTGGAAGGTCCGCGGGCCGTCGCCGTCGGTGGTCCCCGTCCAGGTCGACGTGTAGGGGTTCATCCGCTCGGCGGTCGAGGAGCGCGGCAGCGTCTGGAGGAAGACCTCCAGATCCCGCCAGGTCGGTACCACTTTCTCGATGCCCACGACGGAGATCAGTGTCTCGGGCAGCGTCAGACACATCCGGCCGTTGCCCTCGGACTCGAAGACGACGAGCGTGCCGGTCTCGGCGACCATGAAGTTGGCGCCGGAGATGCCGACCTTCGCGCGCAGGAACTTCTCCCGGAGATGGAGCCGTGCGGCCTCGGCGAGGTCCGCCGGGGTGTCGGAGAGTCCCTTGGGCGCGGCGCGGCCCCAGTCGGCCATCTTCGTGCGGAATATGTCCCGGATCTCGCCGCGGTTGCGGTGGATGGCGGGGACGAGGATGTGGGAGGGCCGGTCGTCGCCGAGTTGGACGATGAGTTCGGCGAGGTCGGTCTCGTACGCCGCGATGCCTTCGGCCTCCAGAGCCTCGTTGAGTCCGATCTCCTGGGTGGCCATCGACTTGACCTTGACGACCTCGGTCTCGCCGGTGGCCTTGATCAGGTCAGCGACGATCCGGTTGGCCTCGTCGGCGTCGGCCGCCCAGTGGACGGTGCCGCCGGCCGCGGTGACCCGGGTCTCCAACTGGAGGAGATAGCGGTCGAGATGGCGCAGCGTATGGTCCTTGATCTGCTTCCCGGCCTCGCGCAGCTCGGCCCAGTCGGCGAGTTCGGCCACCGCCTTGGCGCGCTTGTCGCGGATGGTGTGGGTGGCGTGGCGCAGATTGCCGCGCAGGGTCTGGTTGTGCACGGCCTCCTTGGCGGCCCGCGGGAAGGACGGCATACCGACGAACGTCCCGCTCATACGAGGGGCTCCTCTCGGGTGCTCGCCAGGATGTCGGCGAGATGCAGGGCGCGCAGCGGTGCTTCCTCGCGGCGCAGCACGCCCCCGATGTGCATCAGGCAGGAGTTGTCGGCGCCGCACAGGACGTCGGCGCCGGTGGAGACGGCGTTGCTGACCTTGTCCTGGCCCATGGCGGTCGATACATCGGAGTTCTTCACGGCGAAGGTGCCGCCGAAGCCACAGCACTCGTCGGCGCCCGGCAGCTCGCGCAGCTCCAGTCCTTCGACTGCCTCCAGGAGGCGGCGCGGTCTGTCGCCGAGGCCGAGGAGGCGCAGTCCGTGGCAGGAGGGGTGGTAGGTCACCGTGTGCGGGAAGTACGCGCCGACGTCGGTCACTCCGAGGACGTCGACGAGGAATTCGGTGAGTTCGTAGGTACGGGCGGCGAGGGCCGCGGCCGAGGCGTCGCCGATCTTCGGGTAGTGCTGCCGGACCATGGCGGCACAGGATCCCGAGGGGGTCACCACATACTCGTACCCCTCGAAGGCGGCTGCGGTGCGGCGTACGAGCGGCTCCGTCTGCGCGCGGTAGCCGGTGTTGTACTGGGGCTGGCCGCAGCAGGTCTGTGCCTCGGGGAAATCGACCTCCACCCCGAGGCGTTCGAGGAGCCGCACGGTCGCGATCCCGGTGGACGGATACACCGCGTCGTTGACGCAGGTGACGAACAGGGCGGCACGCATGGCCGGAGCATATGCGGTGACCTGCGGTGAACGTAAGACCCACGCAGACATCCGATGTCTCAAGGGGGCGGAAAGGCTCTCGGCCCCATGAGGCAGACTCGGCCCGGTGAGACAGATCTATGTGATCGGCATCGGCGCGGGCGACCCTGATCAGCTGACCCTCCAGGCGGTCAAGGCGCTGAACCGGGTGGACGTGTTCTTCCTCCTCGACAAGGGCGAAGCGAAGGCGGACCTGATCCGGCTGCGGCACGACATCCTCGCGGAGCACATCACGGACGGCCGGGAGTACCGGCTGGTGGAGGCGCGCGACCCGGAGCGGGACCGGACCGCCGGCGGCGCCGACTACTCCCCCGCCGTCGGCGACTGGCGCACCAAACGCGCCGGCATCTACGAGCGGATGATCACCGACGAACTGGGTGAGGACCAGGTCGGGGCGTTCCTGGTGTGGGGCGACCCGTCGCTGTACGACTCCACGCTCGGCATCCTGGACGAGATCCTGGCACGCGGCACGGTCGTCTTCGAGCACGAGGTGATCCCGGGCATCAGCAGCGTCTCGGCCCTGCTCGCCAAGCACCGCACGGGGCTGAACCGGGTGGCGCGCCCGGTGCAGATCACCACGGGCCGGCGGCTGGCGGAGTCGTGGCCGGAGGGTGTGGACGACGTGGTGGTGATGCTGGACGGTCACCAGTCGTTCCGCCACTACCTGGCGGAGGACCCGGTCATCCACTGGGGCGCGTACGTCGGGACGCCGGACGAGATCCTGGTCTCTGGGCGGCTCTCGGAGGTGGCGGACCGGATCGTGGAACTACGGGCGGAGGCCCGCGCCCGGAAGGGCTGGATCATGGACACATATCTGCTGCGCCGGGACTGAACCCGAGCCGGGCGAGCGCCGCTGGTACGTCGGGGACTTCCGGTACGCCCTCGGGTGCGGGCGGCCGTTCGATCATGACCACGGGCAGGCCGAGTTCACGGGCGGCGGTGAGTTTCGCGGCGGTGGCCGGGCCGCCGCTGTCCTTGGTGACGAGGACGTCGACGCGGTGTTCGAGGAACAGCGCCCTCTCGCCTTCGAGGGTGTACGGGCCCCGGTCCAGCAGGATGTGTGTGCTGCGGGGCAGGGGCGGCTCGGGCGGTTCCACGCTGCGTACGACGAAGTGCGACCCGTCCAGTTCGGGCCCTGCGAAGGCGGCGAGCCCCTGGCGTCCGGTGGTGAGGAAGACGCGTCTGCGGTCCAGCACGGCGAGTTGGGCGGCGGCGTCCGCGAGCGAGCGTACGGGGTGCCTGTGGTCCCGCGGGTCGACGGGCCAGCCTGGCCGGCGCAGAGCGAAGATCTGGGTGCCGGTGTCGGCCGCCGCCTGGGCGGCGTGGGCGCTGATGGCGGCGGCGAAGGGGTGCGTGGCATCGACGAGAACGTCGATACGGTGCTGCCGCAGCCACGCGGCGAGGGCGTCGGGCCCACCGAATCCTCCGACACGGACGTCCCCGGCGACGGGAGTGCTCGGGTTGGCGACGCGTCCGGCGAGCGAGGTGGTCACGTGCGCGTGCGGAGCTTCGGCGGCGAGCGCGTCGGCGAGCCGCCGGGCTTCGCCGGTACCACCGAGGATGAGCACGCGCGGGCTGGGCATGGGGACGAGGCTACGGGGGCGGTACGGCTCCGAGAACGCGGGCCCGGGTACGTCTGGCCGCCTCCCGTCACTGGCCGTGACTTCGAAGTCCCGCCTGGCCCGCGGCGCCTGGCAGGCGGACGACGCTACTTCGAAGACACGGCCCAGGCGAGTCACACCGATCGGGCCACGCCCCCAATGTGCCGTCATAACATGGCACTTGGGGAACGGCGGTGGGTCGAACCCGTCGTTGATCAAGGGGGCCGGGGGTCATCAAGGACCGTATCGCCGCCGTGTTCGGGGCCAGGCAGGGCAGCGGCTATCTGCTCTCCGCGCGCCTTGTCCTCACCGCGGGGCATCTGCTGGGCGAGGACTCTGAGACGACGGCAGTCGTACCGGGCGGGCGGGGCCGGATCCCCTGCCGGGCGGTGTGGGTCGGCGACCCGGAGGAAGGCGACGCGGCACTGCTGCTCGCGGACGAGGACCTGGTGGCAGCCGGGAGCGCGGAGGCGTTCCAGCCCAACCGTTTCGGGCGCATCGACGGTGTCGCACCGCTGCTCGACTGCTATGCGCTGGGCTATCCGCAGATTCAGCGGTACGACGGCCAGAAGCTGGACGCGGAACAGTTCCTCGGCACGATCAAGCCGGGTTCGGGCAGCCTGCGCGGCGAGTACGTCATCGAGGGCACGGGCACGCCTCCGGCCGTACAGGAGGACGGGGAGTCGCCCTGGGCCGGGATGTCCGGGGCGCCGGTCTTCTCCGGCAGGCATCTCATCGGCGTGGTGACGAAGGACTCGGCGGGCTGGCAGCACAGCCGACTCAACGCGGTGTCCTTGCGCAAGCTGTCGGGCGCGAGTGCCTTCGCCAACATGTACCACGTCACTCTCGGCGAGCCTCTCCGCTTCACCACGCTGCGCCAAGTCCCCGACAACTCGGCCGAGTTCGAGGACCGCTACCGGGCTTACGTCGCCGAGCAGTTCGGCGAACTGAGCATCTTCGGCCTGGACTTCAGCCGGTCCGAGCACGCGCAGTGGCCACTCGACTCCGCCTATCTGAGCCTTGAACTCGTCCATAACCACGGGGAGGAGGACGGGGCGGGCACGGCGCCCGAGCGCGGCCGGGTCGAGACCTCTCTGCGTGGCCGGCGACGCGTGCTCCTGCGGGGGACGGCCGGGTCCGGCAAGACCACCCTCATGCAGTGGCTGGCGGTCAACGCCGCCCGGGACTCGTTCGGGGATCAGCTTTCCCACCTCGGCGGACATGTCCCCGTCGTGCTGCCGCTGCGCACGCTCGTGCGCGGCGCCGCGCTGCCCGCACCGGCGGAGTTCCTGAGCGCGGCGGGGCATCCCCTGAGCCCGCCCGCAGGGTGGATGGACGCGGTACTGACCGAGGGGCGCGGACTCCTCCTGGTGGACGGCGTGGACGAGATGCCGGAGGCGGACCGCGCGCGGACGAAGGAGTGGCTGCTCAAGCTGCTCACCGCCTATCCGCATGCGGCCGTGGTGGTGACCACCCGGCCGACCGCCGTGGACGATGGATGGCTGAGCCGTAAAGCCTTCGCCGAGTTCCAGCTGCTGCCGATGAACCACCACGACGTCACCTCGTTCGTACGGCGCTGGCACACCGCCGCGCGTTCGATCACCCCACGGGTGTCCGAGCGGGCCGAACTCGACGCCTACGAGGAGCAGTTGCTGTCCGCGCTGCCCCGGAAGCAGGATCTGGCCAGGCTCGCCACCAACCCCCTCATGTGCGCGATGATCTGCGCCCTGCACCGGGACAGGCGCGGTTTCCTGCCGGACAGCAGGATGAAGCTGTACGGCGCCGCGCTGACCATGCTGCTGGTGCGACGCGACAGCGAACGGGCGGTCGGGGCGCCGGAGGGTCTGGTGCTGTCCGAGGAGGCACAGCAGAAGATCCTTCAGGAGATCGCCTATTGGATGATCCGCAACGAGATCGCGGAGGCTGAGCTGGAGGACGTGGTCGCACTGATCGCCCGGCTGCTTCCGGCCATGCCACAGGTCGCGCCCCCTGAGGACGCTCCCCGGGTCTTCCGGTTCCTCCTCCATCGAAGCGGTCTCCTGCGCGCGCCGACGGCGACGACCGTGGACTTCATTCATCGGACGTTCCTGGACTATCTGGGGTCGCGGGCGGCGGTCGAGGCACAGGACATCAATCTGGTCGCCGCGCATGCCCACGAGCCGCAGTGGGAGGACATCGTCCGAATGGCCGTGGGCCATGCCCGGGACGGTGAACGGGCGGCACTGCTGAAGCAGTTGGTGGCCCGGGGGGACGCTGTTCCCGACTCCTTGGACGGCAACCGAGCGCGGATTCATCTGCTGGCCGCCGCCAGTCTGGAACACGCGACGAGCCTCGATCCGGAGGTGCGTGCGGAGGTTGAGAAGCGGGCCGCCGCCTTGATCCCGCCCCGGAACCGGGAAGAGGCGGAGTGGTTGTCCGAGGCCGGCCCGCTCGTGCTGGATCTGCTGCCGGGGCCGGAGGGGCTGTCCGACCAGGAAGCGGCGGCCGTGGTGAGTACCGCGCAACTCATCGGCGGAGAACACGCGTTGGAGGTGCTCCGTGAATACGCGGAGCACCCGGCGGGCGAGGTTCGGGACGAACTCGTCTCCACCTGGTCGACATTCGACGCCACGACCTTCGCCGAGCTTGTTCTCGCCCGTGTCGACACCACCGAACTGACGATCTCGGTACGCTCCGTGGAACAGCTCGCCGCCCTCCATCTGGTGGGCGACACATACGGAGTGATATTCCAGGGGCCCTTGAGTCCCGAGGGAATGGCGACCGCCGCCGGGGCGGTGGGCGCCCAGCAGGTCGCTGTCATCAACAACAAGCGGATCAAGAACCTCCGGGCGTTCGCCGCGAAGGCGGTCTCGGTGAACGGTCTGGCCCTGATGGGATGCGACGAGGTCAACGACTACCACGCCGCCGCAGACCTCGGACTGACCGAACTCACACTGGATCTGACCGTTGGCCGGATGCCGTCCGGACTGGACGCCGTCACCAGCCTGAAGACCTTGGCGCTCAACCTGACGGGCCGTTCGGGAAAGCCGTCGGCCATACTGGGCCTGCCCGCCGATCTGCCGAGGCTTCCGTCCGTCACCCGGTTTGAGCTCTCCCTGCACATGCGCGCGAACGCCGACGCCCGTTCGCTCCATGAGCACTTTCCCAACCTGCGGGAGATTCACCTGGAGTTGAGTTCGGGGGAACCCGTCACCTTGGACCTCTCGGCCCTGACCTGGGTGCCCGAGGTCCACATCGACCATGTGAGCGGTCCCATACGCGTCAAGGGCGGCGAACTGGTCAACGCCCACTACCAGTTCCCGCCTCCGAAGGACCCCTCATGACCGCCCCCGACGACCTCCCCCGCATCGACCTCACCCAAGCCGTCCAAGTCGTCCGCGACCAGCTCATGGCCGCCGCCTCGCACAGCACAGGCCAGGACCTCCGCTTCGATGTCGGGGAGATCCAGATGGAGTTCGCCGTCGAGCTGCGGCGCGACACCCGCGTCAAGGGCGGCGTCAAGGCCTGGGTGGTCTCCGCCGACGCCGACACCGGTCGCGGCACCGCCCACACCCACAAGGTCGCCTTCACGCTCAAGCCCAAGGACGCCCGCACCGGCGGGGACTGGGAGATCGGCAACGCCGGGCCCGACGCCGACCTCTCCGCCTTCGGGTCCGGCGACAGCTGACGGGACTTCTAGAACACGCCCTACGCTCCCCAACCCGCCTGTTCCCCGCCCACCCGGTCCGACACGATCTTCTCTCCGTAGCCCGACGCGTGGTACGCCGCCACCGGGTCCGCGTCGGCGCCCAGTTCGGCGCGGACCTCGGCGACCAGAGGGCGTACGTCCGTGTTGTAGGCGTCCATCAGTGCCGCGTTGGCCGCCAGGACGTCGCCGTCCCGCTGGGCCGCGGCCAGCGCCTCGGCGTCGATCAGCAGGGCCTTCGCCGTCGCCTCCTGGACGTTCATCACCGAGCGGATGACCGCGGGGACCTTCTCCTCGATGTTGTGGCACTGGTCGAGCATGAAGGCGATGTCCGGTGTGAACCCGCCGCCCCTGATGACCTCGTACATGATCCGGAACAACTGGAACGGGTCCGCGGCGCCGGCCATGAGGTCGTCGTCCGCGTAGAAGCGGGAGTTGAAGTCGAAGCCGCCGAGCTTTCCCTCCCGCAGCAGGATCGCGACGATGAACTCGATGTTCGTGCCCGGCGCGTGGTGGCCGGTGTCGACCACGACCTGGGCCTTCTCGCCGAGGCGCAGACAGTGGGCGTAGGCCGTGCCCCAGTCGGGGACGTCCATGGTGTAGAAGGCGGGCTCGAAGAGTTTGTACTCCACCAGCATCCGCTGGTCGTCGCCGAGCCGTGCGTACACGGCGTCCAGCGCCTCGGAGAGGCGGTCCTGGCGGGCGCGGATGTCGTCCTGGCCGGGGTAGTTGGTGCCGTCGGAGAACCAGAGCTTGAGGTCGCGCGACCCCGTCGCGTCCATGATGTCGACGCACTCCATCAGATGCCCGAGCGCCTTGCGGCGCACCGCCGCGTCCGGGTGGCAGACGCTGCCGAGCTTGTAGTCGTCGTCCTGGAAGACGTTCGCGTTGACGGTGCCGAGCCGCAGGCCGCGCTCCTGGGCGTACGCGGCCAGGGCGCCGTAGTCGTCGACCCTGTCCCACGGGATGTGGAGCGCGACTGTGGGCGCGACACCGGTGTGGGCGTGTACGCGGGCAGCGTCGTCCAGTTTCTCCCTGGGGGTACGCGGGACACCGGGCCTGGCGAAGACCTTGAACCGGGTCCCGCTGTTGCCGTACGCCCACGACGGTGTCTCGACAGCCTGCGTCATGAGGGCCGCCTTCACGGCGGAGATGTCGGATCGGCGGCTCGTCATCTACCAACGCTCCATTCAACAGACCATGAATCGATTCACCATGGCCGATGATGAGCCGGGCCGACCCGCCTGTCAAGGCCCCGACTCGCGCGCAGCGTGCACACTGCTCCTCCACACCGAAAAGACGAGGGTTTCCCGTGCACGCCCATTGACTCGAACCGCTCGGCACGTCTAGCTTCCGGAAAAGTTGAATCCTTTCATGATTGAGACATCGACACGGCCGCTACAGCCGAGGAGCCCGCCATGGAAAAGCCCGACAAGGGCCCCGCCCCTGTCCTGGCGCTGAGGGGAGTCTCCAAGACCTTCGGAGCCGTACGGGCCCTGCACGACGTCTCCCTGGATCTGTGGCCCGGTGAGATCCACGCCCTGGCCGGCGAGAACGGTGCGGGCAAGTCCACTCTGATCAAGACTCTCGCCGGAGTCCACCGCCCCGACGAGGGAAACATCCTGCTCGCCGGCGAGCCCGTCGTCTTCCACGGCCCCGCCGACGCGAGGGACGCCGGGATCGCCGTCATCTATCAGGAGCCGACGCTCTTCCCCGATCTCTCCATCGCCGAGAACATCTTCATGGGCCGTCAGCCACGGCGTTCGGCCCGGCGTATCGACCGCAAGGCCGTCCACCGCGCGACGGCCGACCTGATGACCAGGCTCGGGGTCGCGCTCGACCCCCGGCGGCCCGCGCGCGGACTGTCCATCGCGGACCAGCAGATCGTCGAGATCGCCAAGGCGCTCTCCTTCGACGCGCGTGTCCTGATCATGGACGAGCCCACGGCCGCGCTCACCGGCAGCGAGACCGCGCGGCTGTTCTCCGTCGTACGGACGCTGCGGGCGGAAGGCGCGGCGGTGCTGTTCATCTCGCACCGGCTGGAGGAGATCTTCGGCCTCTGCTCGCACGTCACGACGCTGCGCGACGGCCGCCACGTCGCCTCCGAGCCGCTCGACGGACTCACCGAGGACGACCTCGTGCGCCGGATGGTCGGCCGTGAGCTGGACGACCTGTATCCCAAGGCGCCGGCGGAGCCCGGCTCGACCGTCCTGTCGGTGAGCAGGCTGACCCGTGAAGGCGTCTTCAGGGACGTGTCCTTCGAGGTACGGCGGGGTGAGATCGTCGCCCTCGCAGGGCTGGTGGGGGCGGGCCGCAGCGAGGTCGCGCAGGCGGTCTTCGGTGTGGACCGCGCCGACGCGGGTGAGGTGAAGGTCGACGGCCGTGTCCTGCCCGCCGGTTCACCGACGGCGGCGATGGACGCGGGGCTGGCGCTCGTCCCCGAGGACCGGCGGCTGCGCGGTCTGGTGATGGAGATGTCCATCGAGCGCAACATCGGCCTGACGGGGCTGCGCGACGTGCGCCGCCGCGGTCTGGTCAGCCGGGCGCTCGAACACGGGCGCGCGGCCGACTGGGCGGTGAAGCTCCAGCTCAAGTACAGCAGGCTCGCCGATCCGGTGTCGGTCCTGTCCGGCGGCAATCAGCAGAAGGTCGTCCTGGCGAAGTGGCTGGCCACCGACCCGGCCGTGCTGATCGTCGACGAGCCGACGCGCGGAATCGACGTCGGTACGAAGGCCGAGGTCCACCGGCTGCTCTCGTCACTGGCCGCGGACGGACTCGCCGTCCTGATGGTGTCGTCCGATCTCCCCGAGGTGCTGCGCATGGCCGACCGGATCCTCGTGATGCACGAGGGGCGGCTCACCGCCGAGATACCGCGTGAGCGGGCGACGGAGGAGACCGTGATGGCCGCGGCCACCGGCCGTGCGCCGGGCACGCCACCCACCTCCGGCGACGCACCCGCCGGCACCGGACGTACGGCGGCGAAGGAGCCGACGCCATGACCACCACGCTCGACAAACCCACCCCCGACCCCACTCCCGGGCCCGGCCCCGAGGCCCCCGCCGACGAGGGCAGGTCCGCCCGGTCACTCGTCGACGCCGTCTTCCGCGCCCGGGAGATCGCGATCGGCGGCGCGCTCGCGCTGCTGATCCTCGGCACCTGGCTCGCCAACCCCGGTTTCCTCGACGACCAGGGCATCAAGGACCTGCTTCTCAACTCCTCGATCCTGGTCCTGCTCGCCGTCGGTCAGTCCGTGGTCGTGATGACCCGCAACATCGACCTGTCGGTCGGCTCGGTCGTGGGGCTCACGGCCTTCGCTTGCGGCCACTTCGTCTCCGGCACCGACCACAGCGCGCTGACCGTCGTCCTGCTCGGCATCGGGCTCGGCACGGTCTGCGGGCTCGTCAGCGGCGCGCTCGTCAGCTTCGGCCGGGTGCCCGCGCTCGTGGTGACGCTCGGCATGCTCTACATCATCCAGGGCATCGACCACGCCTGGGCGCACGGCGAGCAGATCAACGCCGTGAACGTCCCCGACGGTGTGCTCTCCCTGGGCTCCGGCAGCGTCCTCGGTGTCCCGTATCTGCCGCTGATCTCCGCCGCCGTACTCGCCGCGACCGGCTACTTCCTGCGCACCTACCGCAGCGGCCGTGAGCTGTACGCGATCGGGTCGAGCCCGGAGGCCGCACGGCTGGCGGGCATTCCCGTACGGCGCCGGATCCTGGCCGCCTACGCGTTCTCCGGCGCCGTCGCGGGCTTCGCCGGCGCACTGTGGCTCGCCCGCTTCGGCACCGTCGTCGCGGACGCGGCCAACGGCTGGGAGCTGACCGTCGTCAGCGCCGTCGTCGTCGGCGGCGTCGCCATCACGGGCGGCACGGGCAGCGTCTGGGGCGCGGCGCTCGGCGCGCTGCTGCTCACCACCATCGGCAGCGCACTGGTCGTCCTCAAGGTCGACTCCTTCTGGCAGCAGGCCATCACCGGCGTGCTGCTGCTCGCCGCGATCACCACGGACCGCGTCTTGCAGGTGCGTACGACCAGCGCGCTCAGGAAGAGGAGCCGGCGATGACAGCGAAGACGAAACTCATGGCACGGGCGGAGGCGACACGGACGGCACCGGCGTCCCTGAGCAGATATCTGCGCTGGGACACGGCCGTCGGCATCCTGCTGATCGCGGTCTTCCTGGCGGGCACAGGCACCACCGACGGGTTCGCCAACACGGACAACCTGTCGGCGGCGCTCGGCGACATCTCCGAGGTCGCGCTGATCGCGCTGCCGATGACCCTGCTGGTGGTCGCGGGCCAGGTCGATCTCTCCGTCGCCTCGATGCTGGGCCTGTCCAGCGCGCTCGCGGGTTCACTCTGGCAGGCGGGGTTCACCTTCGAACTGATCGTCCCCCTCTGCCTGTTGGCGGGCGCGGTCGGCGGGCTGCTGAACGGCTGGCTCGTCACCCGGGTCGGCCTGCCCTCGCTGGCCGTCACCATCGGCACGCTCACGCTCTACCGCGGGCTGGCGTCCGTCATCCTCGGTGACGAGGCGGTGGCCGACTTCCCGGAGACGTACGCCAAGTACGCGGCGTACACGGAGACGGTGCCCGGCACCTTCGTCCCGTATCCGGTCGCGCTGTTCGCGGTACTCGCCGTCGGTACGGCGATCGCACTGCACTGCACGGGCTTCGGCCGCTCGCTGTTCGCGATCGGCGCGCAGGAGGACGCCGCGTGGTTCGCGGGCATCCGCGTCAAGCGGCTGAAGCTCGCGCTGTTCGTGGTGTCCGGTCTCGTCGCCTCGTTCGCCGGGATCGTCTACACCCTGCGCTACGGCAGCGCCCGCGCCGACAACGGGCTCGGTCTCGAACTGGTCGTCATCGCCTCGGTGTTGCTCGGCGGTGTCGACTTCGACGGCGGCAAGGGCACGCTGGGCGGCGCCGTCGCCGGTGTGCTGCTGATCGGGCTGCTGACGAATCTGCTGACCCTCAACGACATCTCCAACGAGATCCAGGTGATCGTCACCGGCCTGCTGCTCGTCGCCTCCGTGCTGACTCCCCGGATCATCGCGGTGCTCGCGGAGCGCCGGCACCGGCGTACGGCGGCCGAGGAGTCCGTCCCGGTCTCCGCCGCGCCCTGACACTCGCGACCCCACGCCCGCGCCCTGACGTCGGCGCCCCGTCGTCCGCACTCCGACTTCCCGTTCCGACCCTCCCGAAAGGCACTCATCATGCTGTCGCAGGCCCGCTCCCGACGCCGCGGCGTCGTCACCGCATCCGCCGCGCTCTGCGCCCTGACGCTCGCCGTGTCGGGCTGCTCCGGCACCACCAAGGACTCCGTGAAGGACGACACCCCCGCCAAGTCGGGCAACGCCGAGGCGAATCCGGACGCCCCGCTCAAGAAGGGCCTGAAGATCGCCTTCCTGCCCAAGCAGATCAACAACCCGTACGAGAAGATCGTCGACGACGCGGGCATCGCGGCGGCCGGGGAGATCGGCGCCACCGGCAAGGAGGTCGGGCCCTCCAACGCGAAGGCGTCGTCGCAGGTCTCGTACATCAACACCCTCATCCAGCAGAAGCAGGACGCGATCCTCATCGCGGCGAACGACCCCAACGCGGTGTGCGGCCCGCTCAAGCAGGCCATGAGGCAGGACATCAAGGTCGTCGCGTACGACTCCGACACCGCCAAGGACTGCCGTCAGCTCTTCATCAACCAGGCCAGCTCGGAGGAGATCGGCCGCAGCCAGGTCCGCAACATCGCCGAACAGCTCGGCAACAAGGGCGAGATCGCGATCCTGTCGGCGACGCAGAACGCGACGAACCAGAACACCTGGATCGAGTTCATGAAGGACGAGCTCACGAAGCCCGAGTACAAGGACATGAAGCTGGTCAAGGTCGCGTACGGCGACGACCAGGACCAGAAGTCCTTCCAGGAGACCCAGGGGCTCCTCAAGGCGTACCCGAACCTGAAGGGGATCATCTCGCCCACGACGGTCGGCATCGCGGCGGCGGCGCGCTACATCGGCGACTCCTCGTACAAGGGGAAGGTCGTCCTCAACGGCCTCGGCACGCCCAACCAGATGCGCAAGTACATCGAGAACGGCACGCTCGACCAGTTCTCGCTGTGGGACCCGAAGAAGCTGGGCTACCTCGGTACGTACGCGGCGGCGGCGCTGGCGTCCGGGCAGATCACCGGGGCCGAGGGAGAGAAGTTCAAGGCCGGTGACCTGGGCGAGTACACGGTCGGCAAGGACGGTGAGATCATCCTCGGCCCGCCGACGGTCTTCGACGCCAAGAACATCGGCGACTTCGACTTCTGAGGTACCCGCGGCCGGCAGAGTGAGAGCGAGCAGCCCCATGAACGCACCAACCACCCCTCGCCGTACCCGGATCGGCCTTGTCTCCGGCGGGCTCGGCGCTTACTGGCCCCAGTTCCCCGGCCTGCTTCCCCAACTCAAGCTCTCCGCACGGCGGGTGACGGAGCGTCTGGGCGACTACGACGCCGAGGTCGTGGACGTCGGATTCATCTCCGACGCTCAGGAGGGCGCGGCGGCGGCCGAGAAGCTGCGGGCCGCCGACTGCGATCTGATCGTCGGCTTCCTCACCACCTACATGACGGCGACGATGCTCGTGCCCGTCGCCCAGCGCAGCGGCGCGCCGGTGCTGCTCATCAATCTCCAGCCCACGGAGGCGATGGACCACGCGACGTTCGGCACCGGCGAGTGGCTGGCGTACTGCGGCGCCTGTCCGCTGCCGGAGATGGCGAACGCCTTCGAACGCGTCGGGGTGCCGTTCCGTTCCGTCTCCGGGCATCTGGAGGACGAGCGGGCGTGGGAGCGGATCGGCCGGTGGATCAGGGCGGCGGGGGTGCGCGGGGCACTGCGTACGGGCCGGCACGGGCTGATGGGTCACCTGTACCCCGGCATGTACGACGTGTCGACGGACCTGACGATGGTCCCGGCCAATCTGGGCGGGCATGTGGAGGTCCTGGAGTTCGACGATCTGCGTGTCCGGGCGATGAAGGCCGCCGATTCGGAGGTGACCGCGAAGCTGGCGGAGACCCGCGAGGCGTTCGAGATCGCGGACTCGGTGGCGGAGGAGGACCTGGTGTGGGCGGCCAGGGTGTCGGTCGGCCTCGACCGGCTGGTGGACGACTTCGCGCTGGACTCGCTTGCGTACTACCACCGGGGTCTGGAGGGTGAGCTCCACGAACGCCTCGGCGCGGGCATGATCCTCGGTTCCTCGCTGCTGACGGCACGTGGCGTCCCCGCGTGCGGGGAGTACGAGCTGCGCACGTCGCTGGCCATGCTGATCACGGACCGGCTGGGCGCGGGCGGCACCTTCACCGAACTCCAGGCGCTGAACTTCCGGGACGGGGTGGTCGAGATGGGCCACGACGGGCCGGCCAATCTGACCATCTGCGAGCAGCGGCCTGTGCTGCGCGGGCTCGGTGTCTATCACGGCAAGCGCGGCTGGGGTGTGTCGGTCGAGTGCGACGTACGGCGGGGGCCCGTGACGCTGGTCGGACTCGGCCAGTCCAGGGACGGTCGCTACAGGCTGGTCACCGCGGTGGGTAAAGTGGTCCAAGGCCCGCTGCTGGAAATCGGCAACACCACATCGCGTGTCGACTTCGGCCGTGACCCGGGCGAATGGACCGACGCGTGGAGTGCGAGCGGAGTGGGGCACCACTGGGCGCTCGCCCCCGGCGACATCATTCCGGAACTGCGCGCGCTCGCCGGTCTGAGCGGTCTGGAGCTGGTGGAGGTCACTGTCTGATGGCGCAATCGGTGGGAATCAAGGACGTCGCCCGGGTGGCGGGCGTCTCCGTCGGCACGGTGTCGAACGTGATCAACCGGCCGGATTCGGTGGCCGAGGAGACACGGGCGAGGGTGCTGTCCACCATCGAGCGTATGGGCTATGTACGCAGCGAGTCGGCCCGCCATCTGCGGGCCGGCCGCAGCCGCATCATCGCGCTGCTGGTGCTCGACATGGCGAACCCGTTCTTCGTGGACGTCGCGACCGGTGCCGAGCGGGTGGCCCGGCAGTCCGGGCTCGGTGTGATGCTCTGCAACAGCGCGCAGAGCAGCAGCGAGGAGGCCGAGTATCTGGGGCTCTTCAGCGAGCAGCGGGTGCGTGGCGTGCTGATCACACCGGCCGACGAGACCGGCCGGAATCTGGAGAGCTTCCGGCGGCAGGACATCCCGTTCGTCTTCGTGGACCGGGTGGTGCCGAGCGAGGAGGGCTGTTCGGTGTCGGTGGACGATGTGACGGGCGGGGCGCTCGCGATGCGTCATCTGCTGGCCCAGGGGCACACCGACATCGCGTATGTGTCCGGTCCGCTGCATCTCGCGCAGTGCCGGGACCGGCGGGCGGGCGCGCTGCTGGCGCTGGAGGAGGCCGGGTTGCCGGCCGACCGGCTGCGGGTGGTGGAGGCGGAGCGGCTGGACGTGTCGGCGGGCCGTGACTCCGGGGCCCGGCTGCTGGGGCTGCACAGCAGGCCGAGCGCGGTCTTCTGCGCGAACGACCTGCTGGCGCTCGGGGTGCTCCAGTCGATGTACGGGGCGGGGGTGACCGTGCCGGACGAGATGGCGCTCGTGGGGTACGACGACATCGAGTTCGCGTCGGCCGCGGCGGTGCCGCTCACGTCGGTGCGCCAGCCGGCCTCACAGATGGGGCGGCTCGCGGCGGAGCTGCTGATCGAGGAGACGGGTGAGTCGGCGGCCGATCACCGGCATCAACAGATCGTGCTGCAACCGGAGTTGGTGGTGCGGGAGTCCTCGATGCCGCGCGCCGGCGGCGGGCACCGGAGCTGACGCTCCGTCACCACACTTCGAGGCGGGCCGTGTCGCCACGCTTGTCGTCGATCGCCGGACGGGCTTCAAGCCCGTCCGGCGATTGAGGACAAGGCACAGCGCGCGTCCGGCGATTGAGGACAAGGCACAGGGCCCGTCTGGCGATCGAGGGCAGAGAACTGAGCCCGCCCCGGCGGCATGAGTCAGCCGCGGGCCACGAAGTCCCAAGTGCCGTGGGGCGCGCGGTAGAGCTGGAAGCCGGGCTCCGTACGGACGAACGTCGCGCCCTTCGGCGCGGTCACCTTGTCCTCGCGGTCGGCGGGCACATGGACCTCGGCGCTCGCCCCGACCGGCACCTTCACCGTCAGCCGCAGGTCACGGCCGACCTTGGACCATGCCACCGAGGCCGGTCCACGCACCGTACGGATCGAGGTGCGCGCCCAGCTGACCCCGGTGCGGGCGTCGGGGCGGACGGTGAAGGTGCGGTAGCCGTCGTCGCCGGGGCGCAGCCCGGCGACGTTCTCGTACAGCCACTGGGCGACGGTGCCCTGGAAGTAGTGGTCGCGGGAGCGGGAGTCGAGCTGCCACATCTCCCACATGGTGTCGGCGCCGTTGTCGAACCAGTAGCCCCAGCTCGGGTAGGTGCGCTGGGTGGCGATGGCGTGGGCGATGTCCGGGTGGCCGTGCGCGCACAGGACGCGCAGCAGCACGCTGGTGCCGAGCGCGCCGGTGTTGAGGTGGTTGCCGCGTGCGGTGATGTCGGCGACGAGGCTGTCCACGACGGAGGCGCGGGCGCCGGCGGGGACGAGGCCGAAGGCGAGCGGGATCGCGTTGGAGGTCTGCCGGTAGTCCGGGTCCTTGGCGGTGCTGTAGTGCCCGGCGTCGTTGAGGAACTCCGCGTTGAGGGCGTCCTTGAGCCCGGCCGCCGCCGTGCGATAGCGCGCGGCGACATCGTCGTGGCCCAGCAGTTCGCCCATCTCGGCGGCGCCCACGAGGGCGCGGTGCAGATAGGCGGTGGCCGTCAGACGGGTGTCCTCGGGCGGGTTGCCGCCGTAGCCGGGCGGCAGGTAGTCGCCGAGGGCGGTGATAGCGAGGCCGTCCACAAGACGGTCCAGCTCCCAGTTCAGATAGCGGGTGAGGACCGGCCAGTGCTGCCGGGCGACCCGGTCGTCGCCGTACACCCGGTACATCTCCCGTACCAGGAACGGGTAGACGGTGGTCCACTCCGGTGACGGGCCGAGGTCGCCGTAACCCCAGCCGCCGCTCGGGACGATCACCGGGAGCTGTCCGTCGGCGTTCTGACTGTCCTTCAGGTCGTCCAGCCACTTCCCGAGGAAGCGGTGGACGCCGAAGCCGTATTCGAGGGTGGGCGCGCCGAGCTGCGCGTCGCCCGTCCAGCCGTTCTTCTCGTACATGGGGGTGTCGGTCGGTATGCCGTGCAGGTTGTTCAGGAGGGTGCGGCGCATCGCCTTGTCGAGCTGCTCGTAGAAGGGCTCGGAGCAGGAGAACGCGCTGACCTCCTCGACCTTGGTGTGGACGGTCCTGCCGAGCACGTCGGACGGTTCGGGCCTGGCGGGCAGGCCCTCGATCTGGACGTATCGGAAGCCCTTGTACGAGAACGAGGGCTCCCACACCTCGGGCTTCGTGCCGCCCGCGCAGATGTATTCGTCGCGCTGGAAGCGGCCGGGGACATGCCCGGTCTCGGCGTGGACGCTGCCGTCGGCCTTGAGTTTCTCGCCGTGAGTGAGCGAAATGACCGTGCCCGCAGACGCTTTGACGGTCAGTCGGGTCCAGCCGGCGGTGGTGCGGCCCATGTCGACCACGTAGACGCCGGGACGCAGTTCACTGATCTTGGTGGGCGTGATGGTGTCGATGATCTCGATGGGGTCGTGCGGCTGGGCACGCAGGGCGCCCTTCGGTGCCTGCTGGGCGCCCGGGGAGCGCCACTCCCGGTCGTCGAAGCCGGAGCGTGTCCAGCCGGTGGGGGCCAGGCGCGCGTCGTACGTCTCGCCGGCGTAGAGGGAGTTGGTCAGGGTGGGTCCCTCGGTCATGCGCCAGTCGGTGTCGGAGACGACGGTGGTGCGTGTGCCGTCCGGGTGTTCGGCCTCCAGTCGGCACAGGAGGCGGGGCTCGCCGTGCCAGGGCGGCTGGTGCCAGTTCCAGACGTTGGGGGTGGTCATGCCGTAGAAGCCGCGGCCCAGGGTGACGCCGATGGCGTTGTCACCCCGGCGCAGCAGGGACGTCACATCGTGGACGGCGTACATGACGGTCTCGTCGTAGTCGGTGAACGCGGGGTCGAGCACCTGCTCGCCGACGGTTTCGCCGTTCAACTCGGCGACGTAGTAGGCGAGTCCGCTGATGTAGAGGCGGGCGCGGGTGACCGGTTTGCGTACGGCGAACTCGCGGCGCAGCAGGGGCGCGGGAGCCTCGGGCAGGGAGACGGACACTCCGTCGCCCCAGGGGCCTTCGCCGTAGGGGGCGAGAACGTTGGCGGGAGCCCAGCCGCTGTCGTCGAAGTCCGGCCGCTGCCAGCCCTGTTGTTCGGTATCGGCGGTCAGCCAGTCGCCGGAGGTGACGAATTCACGGCTCTGCCCGTCGGTGGTCTCCACGACGAGCCGGGCGATGAATCCGCCCGGGTTGACGGAGGCACCGCCGCGGTTGGTGGCCACGGCGGCGAGCACGACGCGCTGTCCTGCCGCCTTGACGGCTTCGGTGACATCGGCGGTCCTGCCGGTGCGCCAGCCGTCCTGCTGTTCGGGCGCGTGGGCCACCTGTGTGCCGCCGAGGTGGAGGGTGAAGTCGTCGTCGGCGGTGGCGACGAAGGTAGCGCTCGCGACGGCGGCGCCGGCGGGGAGGTCGAAGGCGGCGCGGAACCAGCGCGGTCCGGCGGGGGCGTCGCCGGTGGTCGCGCCTTCGGTCCAGATCCAGGAGGCGCCGTCGAGGGTGAGGGGATCGGCGCCCGCGTCGGCGCCGATCCAGGTGGCGCCCCACTTCTCGTCGCCGAGCGCGGTCTCCCACCAGCCGGCCGTGCTCCAGGACGAGACATCGCCGGAGCTGTCCCAGACGCGGACCTGCCAGTGGCAGCGGGTACGGGGCGGCAGTACGGGCCCGGCGTAGGGGACGGCGACGGTACGCGGGGAGGTCACCTTGCCGGTGTCCCAGAGGAGTTGGCGCCCTCGCGCGAGGTCGCGGGGGTCGGTGGCGGCCCTGATCTGGTACGCGCTCTGCCGGGCGCCGTGGCCGTCGGCCGTCAGCTCCCAGGAGAGGAGAGGGGCCGGGTTGTCGGTGCCGAGGACGTGTTCCGCGTACTCCACCTTCGCGGCGACGACGCGCAGCCCGCCGCCGCGCGAGGGCTCGTGGCCCTTCGCGGGAGTGGCGGCCGAGGCCGCCGGGCCGGCGGCGAGAGAGACGATTCCGGCGCCGGCGCCCACGACGGAAGTGCCCAGGAGACTTCTGCGTGTCCAGCCCATGCCCATGCCAGCCCCTTTGATTGAATCGTTTCATGTCCGTGTCAAGAATCGTATGGCCGATCCGGGAGGGCTCACAAGAGGCGCGGGAGCCCCGGACGGAACGTCCGCCAGGGCATTGCTTCTTGCTGCGATCAGGAAGAGTTTTGCGATTGAAGGACGCTCGGCGAGGTCGCCAACTGGCGTTGCGATCACGGGAGTTGCCCGGTGGTTACATCAGACCGGAGACCAACTTGCCTGCATATATAGGGGAAAGGCCAGTAGGTCGTGCATGGAAATTCTGACCAAGCATCCAATTCTTGCGCGGATTCATAGACTTCCTGCGGAACCACTCCTAGCCTTCTCGCGTCCGCAGAGTCCCCCACGAGCCGCAAGGACGTATGTCTGTGACACCTCCCCCGAGACGCCGCCTGCTCCGCCGCGGCATATCCGCCTCGCTCTCCGCCTCCCTGTCCGTCTCTCTGGCTCTCGCGACGGCGGTGGCCGGGACGGCCGCCGTGGTCGTGATGTCCGCCGCTCCGGCAGCCGTTGCCGCCGGCGTGCCCGCCCCCTCCCCCGTCGGCATCCCCGGCCGGGGCGCCACCGTGCCGTTCGTGGAGCACGAGGCCGAGTACGCGGCCACCAACGGCACCCTGATCGGCCCCAACCGGCTGTACGGATCGCTTCCCTCCGAAGCCTCCGGACGGCAGGCCGTGACGCTCGACGCGGTCGGTGAGTACGTGGAGTTCACCCTCACCAAGCCGGCCAACGCCATGACCTTCCGCTACTCGCTGCCCGACAACTCGGCCGGGACCGGCCGGGACGCCGGGATCGACGTACGGGTCAACGGGAACCAGCTCAAGAACGTACTCGTGACCTCCAAGTACGGCTGGTACTACGGCGGTTACCCGTTCAACAACAACCCCGGCGACACCAACCCCCACCACTTCTACGACGAGACGCGCACCATGTTCGGCTCCACCCTGGGGGTCGGCACCAAGGTCCGGCTCCAGGTGTCGTCGACCGCGCAGTCACCGACGTTCACCATCGACCTCGCCGACTTCGAGCAGGTGGAAGCGCCGAAGGCCAAGCCGGCGGGCGCGCTCGACGTCGTCGCCGACTTCGGCGCCGACCCGACGGGCGCCGCGGACTCGACCGCCAAGTTCCAGGCGGCGGTGGCCGCCGGGCAGGCGCAGAACAGAACCGTCTACATCCCGCAGGGCAACTTCGAGATCCGCGATCACATCGTGGTCGACAAGGTGACGCTCGCCGGCGCCGGGCCCTGGTACAGCGTCCTGAAGGGCCGGCATCCCACCGACCGCAGTAAGGCGGTCGGCGTCTACGGGAAGTACGCGAACCAGGGCGGCAGCAGCGATGTCACCCTAAAGGACTTCGCCATCATCGGCGACATCCGTGAGCGCGTGGACAACGACCAGGTCAACGCCATCGGTGGCGCGCTGTCCAACTCCGTCATCGACAACATCTGGATGCAGCACACCAAGTGCGGTGTCTGGGTGGACGGTCCGATGAACAACCTCACCATCAGGAACAGCCGCATCCTGGACCAGACGGCCGACGGCGTGAACTTCCACTACGGCGTCACCAACTCCACCGTCACCAACACCTTCGTACGCAACACCGGTGACGACGGTCTGGCCATGTGGGCGGAGAACATCCCCAACGTCAACAACAAGTTCACGTTCAACACGGTGATCCTGCCGATCCTGGCGAACAACATCGTCACCTACGGCGGCAAGGACATCACCATCTCCGACAACGTCATGTCGGACACCATCACCAACGGTGGCGGCCTGCACATCGCCAACCGCTACCCAGGTGTCAACTCCGGTCAGGGCACAGCCGTTTCGGGTACCCACACCGCCGCGCGCAACACGCTGATCCGGGCCGGGAACAACGACTTCAACTGGCAGTTCGGTGTCGGAGCCGTGTGGTTCAGCGGGCTCAACGAACCCATCAACAACGCCACCATCAACATCACGGACACCGAGATACTCGACAGCTCCTACGCCGCGATCCATCTGATCGAGGGCGCGACGAACGGGCTGAACTTCAAGAACATCAAGATCGACGGCGCCGGTACCTACGCACTCCAGATCCAGGCACCGGGCAGGGCCACCTTCGAGAACGTCAAGGCCACCAACATCGCCCAGTCCAACACGATCCACAACTGTGTGGGCGCCGGATTCCAGATCACCCAGGTCGGCGGCGGGAACTCCGGCTGGTACTCCAACCCGCCCGCCTGCACGGGTGTGTGGCCCGCGCCGGAGTGGACCAACGGCGGTGTGCCCGGCGGTCCCGTGGACCCCGGGGACCCGACGGACCCGCCGACCGATCCCCCGACCGACCCGCCGGGCGACGAGGGCAACCTCGCCGACGGCCGTCCGGTCACCGCGACCGGCCAGACACAGACGTACGGCCCCGGCAACGCCGTGGACGGCGACGCCAGCACCTACTGGGAGAGCACCAACAACGCCTTCCCGCAGTCCATCACCGTGGATCTCGGCTCGGCGAAGAACGTCGACCGGCTGGTGCTGAAGCTTCCGCCTGCCGCGGCGTGGCAGACCCGTACGCAGACACTCGGCGTCTCGGGCAGCTCCGACAACTCCACCTACACCTCACTCAAGGCACCGGCGGGCGTCACCTTCAACCCGTCGAGTGCCAACACCGCCACCGTCGGCCTGCCCGGCACGCCGACCCGGTACGTACGGGTGACCGTGACCGGCAACACGGGCTGGCCGGCCGCGCAGCTCTCCGAACTGGAGGTCTACGCGGACTGATCCGACGTGGTGCGGTGCGCCGGTCCGACCGGCGCATCGCATCGCCGCACTTCGGGCGGGTCCTTCAGACGAGGTACGTGTCGAGGCGCCCGCACATCCCGAACTTGCCGTGCGCCTCCGGCAGTCGGGCATGCACCCGCGCATCGGCGAGGTGCGACACGTCCCCCTCGGCGAGCCGGCCGAGCTGGGCGCCGGTCTGCCGCGCGGCCTCCGCCGCACCCGCCTCCCAGCGCGCCCGCCACGCGTCGAGCCTCGACCGTACCAGCGCGCCGGCCGCGCGGTGGAAGTCCAGCAGCGGCTTCTCGTCCCCGGCGTCCCACGCCGCGCGCAGCGCCGCGAAGCCCTCGACCGCCAGGTCCCGCCGGCGCCGTGCGAACGCCGCCTGCTCCGCCTCGGTGCCCTCGGGGACCCGTACGAGGCGCGCGTAGGTCTCGGGGTCGGTCAGGTGCTCGGGCGGCAGGGTCAGCACGGCGTCCCCGGCCTCGGGCAGTCCGTTGTTCTGCATCAGTACGACGATCCGCAGGCCCTCCTCGTTCACCAGCCGGTGAATGGTGCCGGGCGTGAACCACACCAGTGCGCCCGGCTCCAGCGGGGTGCTCTCGAACCCTTCGGCGGTGAGGGTCTGTACGGCGCCCCGGCCCGCCGTCACCACATACCCCTCGGAGCACGTCAGATGCAGATGCGGGGTGCCACCGTGGAGACCGTCGGCCGCCTCCCAGTCGTACACGGTCAGGTGTGACACGGCGACGGCGCCGGGCAGTCCGGGGAAACCGGCGGCTGCGTCTCCGGTGTCTGTGCCTGTGCCTACGTCTGTCTCTGCGGTTGAGGTGGTGCTGTACGTCGTCAACACTCCCCCTTCGGGGCCAGCCGAGTAAGCGCTTTCTGTCAGAACGTAGGTCCGCCCCGTACCCCTGTCAACGGCGGGTACGGGGGCCGAGCCGGAGTGCCGGTCGTGAGGATCCGCCCTGTGGGATCGTCAACTCGGCCTGGGAGATACCCTTTCACGACGACCGAAGCACAACACGAGGAACCACCGCCATCTCGGGGGCGTCCCCACATGAGGTGTCGCGGCGAGGCGGCCGGGCGTTACAACGGTGCACGTTCACGGGGAGCACCCGATTTCAGGGGGAAACAGGGTTGGCACAGGTATCACCCAGCACGGCGCAGGCGGACCCGGAGCAGAAGAAGCTGGCGGCCGAGCTGAGGACTCTCGCCGCCGAGCCCGCCTTCGAACTGCGCAGTGCTGAACTCATCGACCTCGCACAGGACCTGGAGCAGCACAAGCGCCTCGACCGCTGGGCCGACCTGGACCTGGTGCAGTCCTACGTACGCCCGGAGAGTCTGGCCCAGGCGCCGGCGGGCCGCCGCGCGGCGCTCCACACACAGCTGCGGACCGCGCTGGCGGCCAAGTCCGGAGCCAAGGTGCTCCTGCGGACGGTGCGTGACGAGCTGCGTCAACGCCCCGTGCGCGAGGGCTCCTTGGAGGCCCTGCTGGGTGTTCTGGTGTTCGTCCCGCTCCTCATCACCTGGTTCGGACTGCGGGAAGCGGTGCGCGCCTACGGTGAGTTGAGCCAGGAGAATCCCAAGGAGGCGACCAGGCCGTTCCTCCAGCTGTGGCAGACGGGCTTCGGCGGGCATCTCTCGTCGTCGGGCCGGTTCGAGAACGTGGCGCTGATGGCGGTCGTGCTGATCAGCCTGCTGGTGGTGCTCTCGGTGTGGCACGCCCGTGCGCGCTCGCGCGGCGACCGTGCGGAGGCGAAGCTGAACGGGGAGCAGGAGTATCTGCTCGGCCGGCTCGCGTCCCTGCTCACCCGGATCCAGCTGACGCTCGTACCCCACCGTGCCGCGTCTCCGCAGCAGTTCACGGCCGGTCTGAGCAAGGCCGCCACCCGGATGGAGTCGCTGGCTTCGCGCGCCGACCGCAGTCACAACTCGCTGGTCACATCGGCGAAGGCGCTGGAGGACGCGACCACTTCGCTGGAGAACGCCGCGCTCGCGCTGACGGGCGAGCTGCCGAAGCTCGGCACGGTGGCGGACCGTATCGAGGCCGCCGTACGGGGCGGTCAGGCGGCGACCATGCAGGCGGGCGCGGAGAACCAGGCCGCGGCGGGCAAGATCGCCGACCGCATCAAGTCGGCGGGCGACACGGTGGAGTCGTCGCTCAAGGCGCTCGCCGCCGCGCAGCAGACGCTGGCCACGAAGTCGGAGACGGTGGCGCAGGCCACGGAGCGCGCGTCGCAGGCGCTGGTGGACAGCGCGGGGCGCACGAACGAAGCCGTGGACGGGATGCGGGAGGCCACCGAGCGCTGGGACGCGGCGGCGGCGCACTGGCAGGACGCGGCGGCGCGGCTGGACACCGGGCTGCGCGGGCTGTCGGTGCCACGGGCCGGGTCCGGTGCGTCGCCCGACGCCGGCGGCGACCCGTTCTTCGGCCCTGCGCCGGACCCCGCGCCCGACCCGTCCACCGCGCCGACGCTTCCGGGCGGGCGCGCGAACGGGGCGGGTTTCGAGTACGACACGCCCACGGAACGGCTGTTGCTGACCGGCGCGAACGGCGGGGCGAACGGCGGGGCGGGCAACGGGAGTTCCGGCGGCGGGGCGGGTGGCGGTCCCGATGCGCCGACCACGCCCGGCATTCCCCAGCAGGGTCCGGCGGCGCGTCCGCCGTATCCGCCGCAGGACGAGGTGGGCCCGTGAGCCGTCCCGTACGCCGGGTGGGCCAACTGGCCGGACGGGTACGGCGCGGCGGGCGGCCCGGCGTCATCATGCTGGCCGGCTGGCTCTTCGCCGACCTGGTGCTGGTGCTCGCCCTGGTGTCGATGGCGGACCGGCCGGACCCGCTGGCCGCCCGCGCCACCGGCAAGCCGTCACCTTCGCGGTCCGCCTCACCCTCACCGTCGCCGACACCGACCCCTGCCGGGCCGAGATCGGTCGAGCTGAAGCCTCAGCAGATCCGGGTGAAGGGCGGCGAGACCAAGGAGATCGTCTCCCAGATCAACAAGGGCACGAAGAAATGGCCGGGGCGCACCGCAGCGCTGGTGCTGACCTTCGGTGGCAGCCAGGGCGGCACGGAGTACGCGCACCGCGTCAACTCGCTGCTCAGCAAGGCCCGTCCGGAGATGTTCTCCAAGAAGACGGCGACGGACGACTTCCACGATCTCGGCGAACCGGCGAACACGGCGATCATCCGGATCTACTTCTACACCTCGCCCGGCTGAACAGGTCGGGCCGGCGTGAAGACAGGCTGAGGACCGGCCCTGGAGCCGCGACGAACGAGAGGACCCACGGCGTGGAGCGGTGGCGGCCCGGTGCACGGGCGGAAGGCACGGACGGTGGTACGGACGCGCGGCGGCTGCCGCTGCCCGTCCTGCCGCAGTTCCCCGGGATGCGGGGCTTCGCCGACCTGGACTCGGTGATCAGCCGGCTGGGGTTCCGGCATGCCGCCGATCTGCTGCGGGGTCCGGCCGTGGAAGCCGGTACGAGCCCGTTCGCGACGCTGCCCAAGGCCGCGACGGACGACGGGTTCCGGATCCTGGACGGGCTGTGGTTCCCGGCCAGGGGACGGGCGTGGACGCGGGTGGACCTGCGCCATGTACAGGAGACGGCCGAGCGCTGGCGCACCTCGACGGATCCGCGCGCGGGTACGGCCGCGGCCCTGATGGACACGATGGAGACCGTCGTCCGGGACGATCCGATGGGGCCGCGCCGCATCGTGCTGTGGCAGGTGTGCCGCGCGCTGAAGGACAGGGCCGGGGGGCCGACGGCGGAGGCGGCGGAGGCGCTCGGTGTGCACAGCACGGACGCCGCCGCGCTGGCGTCCGCCGTCGCGGCGGGCTTTCCGGGCAAGGGGCCGGCCCGTGACGCGGCCGAGTCGGTCAACGAGGTGTGGCCCGGTGACCGGCTGCGGGAGGCGCTGCGGATCGCGGACCTCCTTCCGGCGCGTCCGGCCGACCATGTGCTCGCGAACTTCCGGACCCGGCTGAACGAGCGGGCGGCGGCCGTGGACCGACTGATGGCCGAGGCGCGGCGGCTCGGGCTGCTGGGCGAGTCGCGCGCGGCGGCGGTCTCCTGGCTCGCGGCGGTGCGGCGGGCGGCCGACGACGAGCGGGCGATGGCGGGCCTGCTCGGCGCCGCCACGCTCCTCGCGGACGAGCGGCACTCCCCCGACGCGCGGGAACCCGTCGATTCGGCGCTGCGGGTGACCGTCGAGCGGCGGGCCGTCACGCTCAGATGGACGGCCGCGCGGCTGCCGCGTGACACCGCCAGGCTCGGGGGGCCGGTGTCGTACCGGGTGCTGCGGTTCCTGGACGGGGCACCCGAGCGGACCGTCGAGGTGCCGTACCCGGACGCCTCGCTCTCGGTGCTCGATCCGGACGCCCCGATCGGCAAGCGGGTGCGGTACGCCGTACTGCCGCTGCGCCGGGGCCAGTTGGCGGGGGTGCCGCGTGTCACGGGTGCGGTGCTGCTGGTGCCGGACGTGGAGGAGGTCCGCGCGGTGCCGGTGCCCGACGGCGTACGGCTGGAGTGGCGGGCGCACCCGGCGGCCACGGCATTCAGGGCGGTGCGCTCGACGCCGCGCCGGGCGGGACAGGCGGCGGGGCCGGGGCAGCCGATGGACGGTGTGCCGGTCGACGGGCTGCTGGTGCCCGCCGGGCGCAAGGGGTTCGTGGACCGCCCGCTGCGGCCCGGAACGTATCTGTACGAGATCTCGTGCGGCTATCCGGCCGTCCCCGATCTGCCGGGCGACGGCGGGGAGTTGGTGTGGTCGCCGGGGCTGCGGGTCGCGGCGACGGCGGTCGAATGGCCTTCGCCGGTGGAGGACGTCACCGTACAGCGCCTGGAGGACGGCACGGTGACCATCGACTGGCGTCCGCCGGTGCGGGGTGACGGCCGTCTGGTGGAGTGGCCGGGGCTGCCCACGGCGACGGGTGACGATGTGTCAGGCACCCCGGCGGCGTTCTCGGCGCCGGGTGTGGGCCCGGTGACCGTAGTGCCGGAGGTGCGCACCCGGGTCCGGATGACACCGGTCAGCGTGTTGGGCGACAGGGCGGTGGCCGGATCGAGCGTCCTGGTCGAACGACCGGGCGCGGTCGAGGACTTGACGGCCCGTCGGACGGTGCCGGGCAAGGCGGAGCTGCGATTCCGCTGGCCCGAGCCCGCGGTACTGGTGCTGGTGGCGTGGGAGCAGGAGGGTCGGCGCCAGGAGATGCGGGTGGCGCGGAGCCGCTATCTGGCGGAGCAGCGCGTGGAGATCCCGCTGAACGCCCGCCCGTGCCGGATCGAGGTGACCGCGGTGCCCCGCCCGGACGCGGTCTCGATCCCGTCCGTCCCGGCGACAACGTCCCTGCCGCACCTGCCCGAGCCACCACCTCCACCGCCCCGCAACACCCGCGGGCTGGCGCTGCTGTCGTTCCCCTGGACCCCATGGACCAGCGGCGGCGCGCCGCGCGGCCGCCCGTGGTGGCGCCGCTGGCTGCGCTAGGGCGTGTTTGCCGCGCGGCGCCGGCGCCCGCCGGGCGGGGCGCGCTGCGGCCGGTTCCTGCCCTCGCAAGGCGGAAGATCGCTCTCGTACCAGGCGTAGTTGACCGACAGCGCGGCGAGCATGCGCGCCGGACGCCCCGCGCCGGACGCCACGCGTCGGACACGGCCTGGCGCGCGTCCGACGCGCCGCGCCGTCCGCCCACGGGGCGGGGCGGCCGGTGCCCTCGCAAGGCGGAGGATCGGTCTCGCACCGGGTGTACTTGGCCGACTCCGACGACGGGGCGACCGTGCCCCGGACCCCGCGCGCCAGGCGCCACGCGTCAGACACGGCCTGGCGCGCGTGCGGCGCGGGGCGGGGGATCGCTGTCCTGCTGGACGTACCTGGGCGACCGAGGACCACGCGCGCGGCGCCTCCCGTGCCCGAAGGGCTACGGGGAAGAGCGCGCGCCCGGCCGCTGTGAGCCGGGCGGGGCCTTACGGAGACCGCCCAGGCTCGTACGGGACCGGGCCCGGGTTGGTCTCACCGGGGCCGTCCGGCCCGCGTCGGCTCGCGTGCCGGACGAGGTTGTCCGGACCTCCGAGAGCAGGCGGCAGGCCCAGGTTGGTCACTGCCCCGAGCCGCCCCGCCGCGTCGGCCTCAAGCGCCGGACAGGGTTGTCCCGGTCTCGGAGAGCAGGCGGCGGGCTCGGCGGACTATCGCCTCGTCGATCAGGCGGCCCCCCTCGTCCAGCATCGCTCCGCCGGCAGCGGAATCGAAGCGGTCCACCAGGTCGCGGGCGTCGGCCAGTTCGGTGGGGGTCGGGGTGAACACCTCGTGGATCACCGGCAATTGGGCGGGATGCACACAGGTGCGCCCGCGGAAGCCCAGTCGTTTGAACGACTCCGTGCTCGCCCTCAGCGCCCCGAGGTCACCCACGTCCGTGGCGGCCGGTGCCATGGGCGGGGCGAGACCCGCCGCCGACGACGCGAGGACCACATGGGACCGGGCCCAGAGCAGTTCGGGCTCTCCCGGGCCGAGGGAGACCCCGAGTTCCGCCCGCAGATCGGCCTCCCCCAGCTGAAGACGTGCCACCCGTGGGCAGTTGGCGATACTAAGGGCCGCCAGGACGGCCGCCGCGCTCTCCAGGACCGGGCACAGCACCGCCGACGGGTCGTCCGCGAGCAGGCCGGCCACGGCTTCGATATCCTCCGGCGACTCCGTCTTCGCGACGAAGAAGCCGGTGACCCCCCTGCCCAGCAGCGCGCGTACGTCGTCGTGCCCGCGCTCCCCTGGGTTGACCCGTACCCAGATCGCGGGTCCCGCCGGCTCCGTCCCCCGCCCGGCGAGCCAGGCCGCGACCGTCGCTCTGGCCCGGTCCTTGCCCGCGAGCGGGACGGCGTCCTCCAGGTCGACGATGAGCGCGTCGGCGCCCCGGGACGGCGCCTTGGCCAGCATGTCCGGCCGGTCGCCCGGGACGTACAGCGCGGATCTCACAGCCGCTCCGTGTGTCACGGACGCGCCACCGGCCGGTGCACATAGCGGCCGGACGGTTCGCCGACGGGCTTGCCCGCCCGGAGGATCCGGCGGCCCCTCAGGAAGGTGTCGGTGACCTGTGCCGTGAGTCCGAAGCCCTCGAACGGCGTGTATTCCTGCGCCGATTCGGAGTCCGCGGCCCGTACGGTCCAGTGCGTGTCCGGGTCCACCAGACAGAAGTCCGCGTCGTGGCCCACGGCGATCGCCCCCTTGGTGCCGAGCCCGTAGCGCTGAGCGGGGTTCCAGGAGGTGAGCGCCGCTATCCGGCCGTAGGACAGACCCCGGCGGCTCCCCTCGGTGATCAGTCCCGGCAGCAGATACTCGGCGCCGCCGAAACCGGACTTGGCCAGGAACACGTCGTCCTTCGGTTCGCCGAACTTCAGCTCCTCGCGGCAGCAGGCGTGGTCGCTCACCACCCAGTCGACGGTGCCGTCCATGACGTACTCCCACAGTGCCTCGACGTCCTCACGGGGCCGCAGCGGCGGGTTGACCTTGCCGCCGAGTCCCTGCGCGGTGGTGATGTCGGCGAGCAGGTGTCCGACCGTGACCTCGCGGCGGAAGTCGATGTGCGGGAAGGCCCGCGCCATCCGGACCGCCGCGTCCACCGCCTTGCGCGAGGAGAGGTGCAGCAGGTTGATCGTCGGCAGCTCGGTCTCGTGCGCCAGATAGGCGGCGATGGAGACGGCCAGCCCTTCCGAGTGCGGTGGCCGGGACTCGTGGTAGGCGGCCAGGCCAGTCAACTCCCCCGCGTCCTCGACCAGTTTGGTGTACGCGCTCATGATTTCCGCCGTCTCGCAGTGCAGCGACAGCGAGATCTGGTCGGCGAGTTCCGGGAAGCGTTCGCGCGCCGCCTGGATGCCGCGCATCACGAACTCGAAGTGCGCGTAGTCGTAACGTTCGCCCTCCGGAGTCATCAGGAAGGAGTTCTGGTCGGCGGAACGCCCGTGCAGTCCGTGGCTGCCGTAGAACATGAAGATCTTGAACGAGCTCACCCCGAACCGCTCGATCAGATCGGGGATCTCGTCGATGTGGCCCCGGCTCATCGGCGCCAGATGGAACGCGTAGTCGATGTGGGCGCGGCCCTCGGCCGCCGCGAGCACCTCCGGGAAGAAGTCCGCGTACGGGCCGCCCTTGTTGAGGTAGTACTGCCCGGTCCGCATATAGGTGAGCGCTGTGGTCACCCCGCCCTGCGCGCCGGCCCGGCTCTCCGAACCGGCGTCCTGCGCAAGCTCGTTGTAGATGCCCCAGTGCTGGTGCGCGTCCACCACACCGGGGAAGGCGAGCCTGCCGCCGGCGTCGACCACCTCGGTGCCGGGACCGGCACCGATCTCCGGCGCCACCAGGGCGATACGGCCGTCGCGGACCGCGATGTCCGCCGCGACGGGCTCGTCCCGCTCGTGGCTGACCACCCGGGCGTTCTTCACCACAAGGTCGTAGTCGCTCATCTCACTGCCTCCCGCTGTCGCTGTCGAACTCCGCCAAAAGGCCGAGGAGTTCATGGATGTCGTCGAGCTTGTCGAGCCGCCGGGCCCGCGCCGTCACGGCGTCGGCGGTGGCCGGGGACAGCCGGCCCGCCGTGTTGTCCCGGAACTTCGTCTCCAGCTCACCGTCGGTGAGCGGACGGTCGGTGCCGCCCCGGTTGGTGAGCATCTCCGTGTGCCAGGTCCGGCCGCGGGTGTCGCGGACGGTCAGCGTGGCGGGGAACTGGTACGGGAAGCCGGCGGTGGCGCGCGCGTCCGCCACCACGTCGACCTTCGCCATCAGGGCGCGCCGCCGCGGCTCTTGGGCCAGCGTGTCGGTGTAGTCGCCGAGGCCGACGCCCAGCCCCTCGCCCGCCCCGTAGAGCGCGGCGGCCACCGCGTACGGACCGCTGAACTGGGCCTCGTATCCGTTCTCCGGCGCGCGCTTGCGCTCCAGCGGCTGGCCGATGGTCCGCAGGACCGGGGCGGGCACCCCGAGTACGGCGGACTCCACCTCTTCGGCGACCAGTCCCCGGCGGCGCAGTTCCAGGGCCGCGTCCACCGCGGTGTGGGTGAAGTGGTTGGCGGGGTAGGGCTTGAAGAAGATGCCGGGTACGGCCCAGTCGGTGCCGAGGCCGCGGGTGATCTCCTCCGGCGCGTAGACACCGTGCAGGAACGCCTGGAAGAAGCCGAACCTGCCCTCCAGCACGGTCGGCGGTCCGGTGAAGCCCCGGGCCACCAGCTGTGCCGCGGTGACGGCGGAGTGCGCCGCCCACCCGCAGTGCAGCCGTTTGACGGTGCCGCCGGTGCGGTTGGCCTCGATGATGCCGGACGCGGTGGACGCGGCGATGCCCAGCACATCCGTGAGCCCGCCCTCGTCCAGGCCGAGCAGGGTCCCTGCGGCGACGGCGCCGCCCAGCGTCCCGCAGATGGACGTCGCGTGCTGACCGTGCTCGAAGAACGTGGAGTTGCCCGCCTCCGGGTCGTAGCCGGCCATCCCGAGCCGGACGCACACCTCCAGGCCGACGGCGACGGCGCGTACGGTCTCCCGGCCGGAGGCGCCGGCCAGTTCGGCGGCGGCGAGCGCGGCGGGAACGACGGAGGCGCTGGGGTGCAGCACGGACGGCAGATGGGTGTCGTCGTAGTCCAGGGAGTGGGCGAGTACACCGTTGGCGAGCGCGGCCAGCGGGGCCGGCAGCGCCTGGGGGCCGCCGCCGACCGCGTGGGCCTGCGGGCGTCCGCCCTGCTCGGTGACGTGCGCGATGATCGCGCCGCTGGTGGGCAGGCGGTGGGCGGCGACGCACAGTCCGAGGATGTCCAGGACCCGTCGGCCGACGCTGTGGGTCACATCCTCGGGCAGCGCGTCGTACGGGGTGCCCGCGGCGAAGGCCGCCAGCTCACCGGCGAGTGTCGGCTCAGCCATCGGCCCTCCCGGTGCCCGGCCGGTCGTCTCCGACCAGCGCCAGCGGACGCACCGGTGACCCGGTGGCGCCGTACAGCGGCAGTGGCGTGAGGACGAACGTGAACTCGTACACGCGCTGTTCGGCGATCTCCTCCAGGGCCAGCGTCTCGATGATGTAGATGCCGGACTCCACCAGGAGCACCCGGTGCGCGGGCAGCACGCTGTGTCCCTGGCCGGGCGCCAGCCGTTCGAAGGCGATGGTGTCGGCGCCCGCCGCGTGGACCCGCCGGGCGGCCAGCAGGCGCGCGCCCGCCTCCGAGATCCCCGGCACACCGGACTCCCCTCCTGTATAGGTCCGGGTGTCGGGGTCGTTGAAGTGGCGTCCCCAGCCGCTGCGGATCAGCACCACGTCACCTTCGCCGATCTCGGTGCCCTGCCGCCGCTCGGCCGCTTCGAGATCGGCCGGGGTGATCTCGTAACCCGGCGGGCAGCACTCGTCGCCGCGCAGGGCGGGGATGTCGAGCAGGACGCCGCGGCGGACCATGGGCTCGATGGTGTGGACTCCGTGGTCGGCGTAGACGCCGCCGGCTCCCGCCTCCACCGCGTCGACTCCGCCGTGCAGCAGGCCGTTGTGGGAGACATGCGCGAGCGCGTCGATATGGGTGCCCACATGTGTGCCCATCACGAGCATGTCGTTGGCGGCCGAGCCCCCGTCGGATCTGGTCCGGTCTCCGTGGCGGCGCGGCAGGGTGTGCCAGTACGCCGGGTGGTTGGGGGACTGCGGCATGCCGATGAACATCGGCCGCGCCAGGTCGTAGGCCCGTACGCCGTCCCGCAGCGCGTCCAGGAGGCGGTCCCTGCCCGGTCGGGCCAGCGGGCCCGACGATGTCGTGGTGCTGCTCACTGGAGTATCCGTTTCTGGTCGAAGTGCGGCTCCCGGCACGGGGCCGGGTACGTCGTGCGGTCGTTGGCGGCCGGGGTGGTCCTTGGCGGCCGGGTCGGCCGGTCCGGTCCTCCCCATGGGTTCAGGCGACGGTGCGTTCCTCGCGGAGCCGCGCCACCTCGGCGGGGTCCAGGCCGAGTTCGTCCACCAGGACGCTCTCCGTGTCCGCCCCCAGGGACCGGCCGGTGAAGCGGATCGATCCCGGCGACCGGGACATGCGCCACATGACGTTGTGCATCAGCAGCGGTCCGAGGTCGTCGTCAGCCACCTCGGTGATCATCCCGGTCTCCCGGATGTGCTCGTCCGCGACGATGTCGCGGGCGTCGTAGACGGGCGCCACCGCCGCGCCGGCCGCCGTGAACTCCTCGATCACCTTGTTCCGGGTACGGGCCGCGATCCAGTCGCCGACCATGCCGTCGAGGAGGTCGGCGTGCGCGGCCCGGCCGCCCCCGGACGCGAACCACGGCTCGTCGATGACCTCCGGGTGGCCGACGAGGCGCAGTACACGCTCGGCGATGACCTGGGCGCTGGTGGACACCGCGACCCAGTGGCCGTCGGAGGTGAGATAGGTGTTGCGTGGCGCGTTGTTGGTGGAGCGGTTGCCGTGCCGCCGTTCCACCAGGCCGAGTTGGTCGTAGACCGTGGGCGAGGGACCGACCGCGGTCATCAGCGGCTCCAGCAGGCTCATGTCCACGACCTGGCCTCGGCGGTGCGGGTCGCGTTCCCGGGCGAAGAGGGCCATGGCCGCCGCCGACGAAGCGGCGATCCCGCAGAGGCTGTCGGCGAGCCCGAACGCCGGCAGGGTGGGCGGCCCGTCGTCAGCCCCGGTCAGATGGGCGAAGCCGCTCATGGCCTCGGCCAGGGTGCCGAATCCGGCCCGGCCCGCGTAGGGGCCGGTCTGTCCGAAGCCGGTGATCCGGACGATGACGAGACCCGGGTTGACGCGGTGCAGTTCCTTGGGGCCGAGGCCCCAGCGTTCCAGTGTGCCGGGGCGGAAGTTCTCGACCAGGACGTCGGCACGGGCGATCAGGGAGCGGAAGATCTTCGCGCCCCGGGGGACGGAGAGACTGAGGCCGACCGTGCGCTTGTTCCGGGATATCTCCTTCCACCACAGGGCGTGGCCGTCCTTGGTGTGGCCGTGCCCGCGCATGCCGTCGCCGGCGACGGGATGCTCGATCTTGATGACGTCCGCGCCGTAGTCGCCCAGCAGTTGGGCGCAGAGCGGGCCGGCGAGGATGGTCGAGGCGTCGATGACCAGCAGTCCGTGGAGAGGTCCCGGCGGGGCCGCCGGGACCTCGGCGGAGCCCTCCGCCGGGGCGGTCGGGTCACTCATGGTGCTCCTCTCGTGGGACGGCGGACAGACCTGCCCGCCCGTTCTGCCGCGGTACGGGCGTCACACCCGCCGTGCCGCCCGCCGGGCTCCGGTGCCCGGCGCCCAGATCGGCGGAGACCGCCGCCGCCGCCCTGGCCACCGCTTCGCCCAGCCGTTCCTGGCTGCTGCCGTCGCCGTCGAACATCGCCTTGGTGCCGCAGACCGACAGCGAGGCGACCACCTGTCCGGTGGCCCCGTGCACGGCGGCGGCGACGCTGGCCGCCTCGGTCTGCCGCTCCCCGTAACTGGCCGCGTAGCCAAGCCTCCTGATCCGGGCGATCTCCTCCCTGAGCAGGTCGGCGGAGGTGATCGTGGCCGCCGTGACCCTGTCCAGCTCGTGGTGGCCGATGTAGTCCTCCACCTCCGAGTCGGGCAGCGCCGCGAGGATCGCCTTGGACGACGACCCGGCGTGCAGCGGATGGCTGGTGCCGAGCGCGACGGACATCCGGATCTCGTGGCGGGAGAGCACCTGGTCGACGTAGACGCGGGACCAGCCCTGGCGCACGGACAGGGTGCTCGTCTGGCCGGTCAGCTCGGACAGGGTCGCGAGATGACGGTGCGCGACAGCGGGTATGTCCAGCTCACGCATGGCGGCCAGGCCGATGTTCAGGGCCCCGGGGCCGAGTCCGTAGAGCTTGGTGTCCTCGTCGAAGCGCAGGAACTGACCCGACACCAGTTCCCGCAGGATGCGGTAGGCCACCGCTTTGGACAGACCGGTCTCCCGGGCGATCGTCGACACCCCGTGCTTCTGCGGCGAACGGCCGATGGCGTCGATGACCGCCAGGGCGCGGGCGATGCCCGATCGGGGCTGGTCCGGGTGGGCGAGGCTGTCCTCGGTGGTCATGGGGTCCTCTGTCGTGTCGTGGCCGCCGGCGCGGCCGGGTGGGGGGACGGGGGCAAGGGAACAAGCCGCTCAGCCTTTCCCTGTCACCTGTGTGGACACCGGTATGTTGCCGCGTATCGCGTTGGCGTAGGGACAGATCAGGTCGGCGTCCGCGACCAGTTCGGTCAGCTCGTCGGCCGGTACGCCGGGGTCGCTGACGTGCAGCGCGACGGCGAGACCGTAGCGGTCGGGGCCTGAGCCGCCCGTGGACGCGGTGGTGCCCAGGGTGACCGAGGCGGTGACCGTCGTCGCGGCGAGCGCGGTACGGCGCCGGCGCGCCGCCACGTCCAGTGCGCTGCGGAAGCAGGCGGCGAAACCGGCGGCGAAGAGTTCTTCCGGGTCGCTGCCCGGATCTCCGTCGGCACGGTCTGCCGGGCGGGAGAGCGGCAGGTCCAGTGCGCCGGTCAGGGAGTGGACCCGGCCCGCCCGGCCGCCCTCGGCCTCGACCGTCGCCGTGTACAAGGACTTCGACAGCGGTACGGGGGCGGTGCCCCGGCCTCGCGCGCCGGCCGCGCTTGCCCCGCCGGACTCGCCGGACTCGCCGTCGGCGTGGGCCCGTACGTGGGCGGCGAGCGCGGACGCGAACTCCTCCGGCTGTTCCTCCGCGACGAAGTCCGTGCCGCCGGGGATCACCGTCAGGGGCGCGTCCGGGAAGGCGGCCTGGACCTCCTTGTTCATCCGGTTGAGCACGTCGTCGCCGCCGTGCAGCAGCAGGGTGGGGATGCCGGCGAGGGCCGCCGTGTCGAGACGGTGGGCGAAGACCGCCCGGTAGGCCACCGCGTAGTCGGGGCCGACGCTGAGGTATTCGGCGACCTGGCGGCTGGCGGACTCCGCGCCGATCGTCGGGTACAGCCACCGCACACGGTCCCAGATCACCCGCAGATGGCCGCCGTCATCGGCGGGTGTGTAACCGGGCGCGTACGAGGCGGACTTCTCGGCCCGTTCCTCGTCGGAGTAGAGCGGGATGCCCTGGAAGACCAGTCCGCGGACCCGTCGACGCTGTTGCAGCGCGGCCTCGGCGGCCACGATCGCCCCGGTGTGCTGGCCCAGCAGATGGACGCTGTCCAGGCCGATCGCGTCGGCGATCTGCCAGACGGCCCGCGCGTACTCCGGTATCGACCAGGGCCCGGGAGCCGCGTCCGACATCCCGAATCCGGGGGTGTCCACGGCCACGGCCCGTACGCCCCTGGCCGCCAGCGGGGCCAGGGCGGGCTCGTAGGTGGCCGAGGAGAGCGGCGACTGATGCAGCATCAGGACCACCGGGGCGTCCTGGTCACCGGCGTGCCGGTAGTGGACCCGGCCCCACGGCAGGGTGACGTAGTCGCGGTGGGCGGAGCCCCGCAGATGGGTGGTCATCGGTTCTCCTCCGTCGCGGCCAGGGCGGCCATCACCTCGATGACGTGCTTGACGCCCGTGCGGTAGTCCTCCAGGAGGATGTGTTCGTCGGGGCCGTCGATCCCGGCGTCCGCGCGGGACACGCCGACACCGACGATGGAGTGGCCGCCCAGGGCGCCCTGGTTGCCGATCCACTGGGTGAAGGGCTCGACCATCGGTTCGGTGCCGTACGCCCGCCGGGCGGCGTCGGCCACCAGCGCGACGAACGGGTCCCGGTGGTCGGTGAGATGGGGACGGCTGGCGGCCATGATCTCCAGAGAGACATCACCGAATCCGTGCTCCACCAGGTGCTTGCGCAGGATGGTGAAGACCTTCTGCGGGTCCTGGCCGGCGATCAGCCGAATCTCGATCTTGGCGGTCGCGGTGGCGGGCAGCCCGAGGGTGATGTCGTCGCGGGTGTCGCCGCCCTCGATCCCGGTGACGGTGAGGGTGGGCCTGGTGCGGATGGCGATGGCGGCCTCGGTGTCGTCGAGACCGCCGACGAAGGAGTCGACTCCGGCCCGCTCCCGCAGAAAGGCTCCGTCGAAGGGCAGTTGACGCAGCAGTTCGAGCTCGTCCTCGGTCGGCTGCCGCGCGCCGTCGGCGAATCCGTCGACCGTGACCGTGCCGTCCGGCCGTTGGAGGGTGCTGAGCGCGGCGGCGAGGCGGGCGGTGGCCGTCGGCAGCAACGCGGTGTTCTGGCTGGTCAGTTCGCGGCTGAGGGTGGTGGCGGTCAGCCGGAGGTAGAGGACGCCCTTCTCACCGAGTTTGAGGAGCGGGCGGCCCTGGCCGTCGACCCAGGAGTTCTCCCACAGCGCCCCGTCGGAAGCGAGCCGGTCGCGGTGGGCGGCGACGAACGAGTCCAGGCCGGGGCTGTGCAGCCACTTCTTGCCTTCCATGATGAAACGGCTGGTGACCGGGGCCTCCAGGCCGGCCAGCCGCCACGCGGCGGCGGCGTGCACCCGGGAGAGCAGCGCCCCCTTGTCGTCGGCGACGCCCCGGGCGTACAGCTTTCCGTCGCGTACGTCCGCCGCGTACGGCGGGCTGGTCCAGGCGTCGTCGTCGCCGGTGGGCTCGACCTCGACGTCGTAGTGGTTGAAGTGCAGCAGGGACCGCCGGCCGCCGGGTATCTCGCCGAGGACGTAGGGGTGTGACTCCTGCCAGGGGATGACTTCGGCGCTGCCGCCCCAGCGCGCGAGGGAACCGGCGAGGAAGTCGGCCGTGGCACGCATCTGGTCCGCCTCCTGGCGGCGGCTGCGGATGCGGCAGAGGTCACGGAGTTCGGTCACGAAGGTGTCGAAGTGGGTGTCGACCGCGTCGAGTGCGGCGGAGAGGTCCGGTTCGGGCATCGGTTCTTCTCTTCCTTCTTGTCAGTGGATCGTGGCGCCGCCGTCGACGAACAGGGTGTGGCCGGTGGTCATCGCCGCCGCGGGGCTGAGCAGATGGGCGACCGCGTTGGCCACGTCGTCCCGGCCTGCCATGCGCCCCAGCGGAATGGAGGCGAGCTTGTCCCGGAGGTAGTCGGCGTCGCCTCGGACGTCCGCCGTCATGTCGGTGCTCACGATGGTCGGGGCGACGGCGTTGACCCTGATCCCGTCGGGTGCCCACTCCAGGGCGAGGACCCTGGCCATGTGCATCACGGCCGCCTTGCTGACGCAGTAGCCGAGCGAGTCGCGGACCGCGATCCGGCCGTTGGTGGAGCCGATGTTGACGACACTGGCCGAACCGGCGGCCTTCAGCGCCGGGTGGGCGGCGCGGGTGACCCGGAAGGTACCGGAGAGGTTGACGTCCACGACGGTGGTGAAGTCGTCGTCGGTCATGTCCGCCGCCGGTCCTCTGCGGACGATTCCGGCGTTGTTCACCAGGTGGTCGAGACGGCCGTGCGCCGCGAGCACCTCCGCGAGAAGTTCCTCGCAGGACGCCGTGGAGCGGACGTCGACACGGTGGCGGGTGTGACCGTCCCCGTCCGGCCCGGCGGGCTCCCAGTCGGCGGGAGCCGCCAGGTCCGCGCGGGCGACCCGGCAGCCGAGTGAGGCCAGCCTGCGGGCCACGGCCGCGCCGATGCCGCGTGCCGCTCCGGTGACCAGCGCGACATGGCCGTCGAGCCGGACGGGGTCGGTCATGACGCGATCACCCGGTTCTCCTCGGACCAGAAGGCGAGCCGGCGCTGGGCGAAGCGGATGACGAAGTGCGCCAGCAGGCCGAGCACCGACAGGACGAGCAGCACCGCGAACATGCCGGCGATGTCGAAGTTGTAGTTCGTCTGGAGCAGCAGATAGCCGAGGCCCTCCTTGGCACCGATGAACTCGCCGACGACGGCGCCGAGGATCGCGAACACGATCCCGATGTCGAGCCCGGCGAAGATGAACGGCAGCGCGTTGGGGAGCTGGACCATCCGGAACACCTGGGCCCGGCTCGCGCCGAACACGGTCAGCATCTGGATCCGGTCGGCGTCCGCCGACCGCAGCCCCTCGATCACGTTGACGAGCACCGGGAAGAACGAGATGACCGCGGCCATCACGACTTTGCTGGTCATGCCGAAGCCGAACCAGACGACGAACAGCGGGGCGAGTGCCACCTTCGGCACGGTCTGGAACGCCACGATGTAGGGCATGAAGGTGCGTTCGATGATCCGTACCTGGCTGATCGCGGTACCGAGGATCATCGCGGCGCTCACACCGAGCAGGAAGCCGAGCACGGACTCCTGGAGCGTGACCCTGAAGTGGGACCAGAACAGTGGGTCGTTGAGCTGTGTCCACAGCGCGTCCGCGATCTGCGAGGGGCGCGGCAGGACGTACTCGTCGATCCCGAGCGGCCTGATGGCGTACTCCCACACCAGGACGACCAGCACGAACACGCCGGGGACCAGGATGAATTCGGGACGCTCGCGCAGATCGGGCAGGCGCGGCAGGCGGCGTCCGCGTTTCGGCGGACCCGGGTCGGTGTCCGACGGTGAGGTGCCGGCGGTGCCGGTCTTGGTGATCGTCATCGGAGGGCCTCCTCAGCCCATCACGCCGGTGGCGTGGAAATGGCGGCGGATGCGGTCCACGTACACCCCGGCCCGGTCGGAGGCCATCACGCCGAGGTCGCGCGGCCGTTCCAGATCGATGTCCACGACCTCGGCGATCCGTCCGGGCCGGGGGGTGAGCACGATGACCCGGTCCGAGAGGAAGACCGCCTCGGGAATGGAGTGGGTGACGAAGACGATGGTCTGGCCGCTCTCCCGCCAGATGCGCAGGAGTTCGACGTTCATGTACTCGCGGGTCATGGCGTCGAGGGCACCGAACGGCTCGTCCATGAGCAGTACCGCCGGATCGTGCACCAACGCCCGGCAGATACCGGCTCGTTGCTGCATGCCGCCGCTCAGCTCGTGCGGGTACTTGCCCTCGAATCCGTCGAGGCCGACCATGTTCAGCAGCCGGCGGGCCTGTTCTCGGTAGCGCGCCCGGTCCAGCCGCTGGACCTCCACGGGCACCATCACGTTCTCCAGGATGGTGCGCCAGGGCAGCAGCGTCGCCGCCTGGAAGACCATGCCGATCTCCGGCAGCGGCCCCGTCACCTCGCGCCCCGCCACGCGCACCGTGCCCGCGGTCTTGGGAATGAGGCCGGCGAGGATCTTGAGCATCGTGGTCTTGCCGCAGCCGGAGGGGCCGACGACGGAGACGAACTCCCCCCGCCGTACCTGGAAATCGATGTCCGACAGGGCCCGGGTCGGTTCCGACCTGCGGGGGCGGTACAGCTTCTCCAGTCCGGCCACCTCGATCCAGGCCGTCTCGTCAGCCGTGGGGGCCGGTGCGGCCGCCTGTCGGCGGCCGAGTGTTCTGATGGCCATGCTGGCGTCCTTAACTCTCGGTCCGTTTCCGGTCGGTGCTGGTCGGTGCTACTCGGTGGCCGTCCCGGCCTTCTGCGCGCGGGCGACGACGGCCGCGGAGTCGAAGTCGTTCGCGTCCTTGAGGAGGCTGTCGTCCCAGACGTCGTCCATCTGGACGTCCTTGGTGATCTGTCCGGACTCCTTGGTGTACGTTTCGGTCTTCAGCCACTCCTGGTCGCTGATGGCACCCCAGTCGGCGAAGTCCTCGGGGTTCCCGCTGCTGGGGGTGGCCGACTTCATCCAGGTTTCGAAGATCTTGGTGTCGCCGGCGATGCGGTCGTCGGCCGACTTGCCGGCGAGGACCTGGGGGAAGACCTTGTATCCGTCCCTCATCGCCGCCTCCGGGTTGACCGCCGAGAAGAGCATCGACTGGTACGAGGCCCGCAGGAACCGGACGAGTTCGTCCCGGCGTTTGTCGAGCGTGTCGTCGCGCACCGCGAAGGTGATGGAGCGGATGCCCTGGAACATGTCCGGGTTGTCGAGGTAGCGGTAGGTCGTGCCGGTGTTCTCGATCGTGGTGTACGCCTGGGTGTAGAGGGCGAGCACGTCGACCTTGCCGTCCTTGAGGGTTGAGGCGGCCTGCGCGCCCACGCCCACCGGGAGCAGTTCGACGTCCTTCTCGTCCAGTCCTGCGTTCGCCGCGTACGCCCTCGCGTAGATCGCCGATCCCGAGGCGAGGGAGATCACGCCGATCTTCTTGCCCTTGAGGTCGGCCGCGGTCTTGATGTCGCTGCCGGGCGGAACGGCCATCACCCAGGGCCAGTTCTGCACCAGTCCGCCGATCGCCTTGACCGGTACGCCCTTCTCCCGGGCCGCGAGGATCGCGCCGACGTCGGCCGCGGTGATGTCGGCGCTGCCGGACGCGACGGCCTGGAGCGCGGCCACCGAGCCGTCCGCGTTGGAGGTCTTGACCTTGATCCGCTCCTTGTCGAGGAAGCCCTCCTCCTTGCCGACGGCATAGGTGGCGACCTCTTCCTTGGGACCGATCACGGCCGATGCGATGGAGAACTCGATCGTCGCCGTGCCGTTCTTCTCCTTGCTGGAGGAGGCCGATCCGCCACCGCAGGCGGCGGTGGCAGAGAGTGCGGCGACGGCGAGCGCCGCGCAGCCGATTCGTAGGGAACGCTTCATGTCCGACACCTCGTTCGGATCGGTGGGTCTGAGGGTGCGCCGATGGCGGTGGAGCGGGATGTTCCGGTGAGAGCGAGATCGTTGTAGACGTGCTGTTCGGCGATGAGGCCGTCCTGGACGACGAAGACGTCCGCGTAGCGGATGCCTTCGAAAGGGCTGCCCGCGAGGTCTTCCCCGTAGAGCGTGCCGAGGGAGGTGACGGCGGTGGCACCCGAGCCGTCGGGCAGCGGGGCGGCGAAGTACCGCTCGCGCCGTTTGCGCACCCAGCGGTAGTCGCCGCGGGCGCTGGCCGCCATCGCGGCGAGCGAGGCGTGCCGCCGGCCGCCGGGGAAGACCAGGACCACGCCCGGGGCCAGCAGATCCGCCGCGGCCTCCAGGTCCCGGTCCTCGCACAGCCGCAGATAGCGGTCCACCAGGGCGGTGGGCTGCTCGGGCCGGGCGTCCATCAGCCGGCCCGTCTTGTCAGGAGCTCTTCCCACTGGTCGCGCAGCGGGTGCTCGGCGGGTCCCGCCTCGGAGAGGATGCTGACGAGACGGCCCAGCATCTCCTCCCGTCCGCGGTCGAGGAGTTGCTGCTCGGCGGGCTCGGGGAGGAAGGAGTCCAACTCCCCTTGTTTCAGCGTGCCGTTCCTGACCAGCAGCGCCTCCAGGGCGATGGTCCGCTGGGCGGTGACATGGACGTCGGTGCTGAGTTGCAGGACCAGGTCGAGCAGTTTGCCGATGCGCGGGTCCTTGAAGTAGTCGAACTCGTCACTCATCGTTCCTCCGGCTTGTTCGCCGCCAGTACGGCCCAGGGAAAGTGCCATTCGCGACGGTCGCCCCAGCCGTCCTCGCGGACGCCGTCGTTGCGCTCGTCGAAGGGGGCCCAGGAGGCGCCGGTCAGCCCGGCCTCCCGGCACATCGCGAGCAGGTCGGACCCGAAGAGGTCGTGGAAGAAGGGCTCGTTGTTCCGTTCGGCGTGCTCGAAGACGGTGGCGTCGCGGAACGGGTCGCCGGTCGGCTGGAACTCCAGGAAGCGGAGCGCCCCGCCGGGCTTCAGGAGCCGCACGGCCTCCTGGATGGTCTCGCGGACCGCGTCGGACGGCATCTCGTGCAGCACCATCGTCCCGGTGACGACGTCGCAGGACCCGGACTCCAGTCCGGTCGCGCGGCCGTCGGCCTGGCGGTAGCTGAGGGTGAGGCCCTCGGCGGCTGCCTCGGCGTGTGCCAGGCGCAGGCCCGGTGCCGCGAGGTCGACCCCGATGATCTCCGCGCCGGGGTACTTGCCCGCGAGCGGCCGGGTGCTCTTGCCGAAGCCGCAGCCGATGTCCACGACCCGTTCGGCGGAGGGGAGTTCGGGGAGTGCCGTCTGCGCGAACAGCTTGTGGAACTTGTAGCCGTCGTTGTCGCGCAGCATCACGATGCGGGCGCCGAACTCGTAGACGTAGGCGGACATGTCGTCGGAGTAGAAGCCGCCGGGCTGGATGTGGATGTCGAAGTCCGTGTACCAGGAGGGCAGTTCGACGGACGAGTTGAGGGTGAGGGTGCCCGCGCCGTCCGCCGTGGCCTCGGCCAGTTGCTCGGTGAGCTGTGCGCGGCGGCTGAGCACCGCCTCGCCGGCCGCCTTCCACAGCATCTTCTGCTGGACCCGCTCAAGATGGCTGAACCACGGGTAGAGGCTGAGCTCGTGGAGCCGGTTCGCCGCCCGCTCGACGGTGTCCGCCGGCGGCTCCCCGTCCGCGGCGTACTCCCGCGTCAGCGCGGGATAGACGGTGTTGGCCCACTGCTTGCGCAGGGCCAGGATGTAGTCGACACGGGAGCGCTCGTCGAGCGTCAGCCGGTCCTCGATATCGATCATGACGACTCCTTCTCGGTACGTGTGCGGCGGAGCTTCGCGGTACGCGGAACGGGTGGAGTGGTGCGGTGATAGCTGCTGCGGGGGTGCGGTGGTGGTGCTGTTCAGTGGGCGGGGACGGCGGCGGCGCCGGCGGCGGCCAGGGTTCCGGCGCCGCTCGCCGCACTGGAGAGAAACGTTCCTGCGATGCGTCCCTCGTAGATGGCTTCGAGCGCGGTGCGTGGCGCGTTGGCGTCTCCCACGACCAGCACAGGTGGCGCGTCGGGGTGTCCGTCGAGCGCGCGGTAGAGGTCGTCGGCCGCGGTCGGCAGGCCCGCGTCGACAACGGCGGTGACGCCGTGGAGCTCCTCGGTGTCGCCGTTCAGGGTGTCCCGCAGAGTGACCCGGTGGCCGACGGCGTCCACGACCGTACGCAGGGGGCGGGCCTTCACCCCCAGGGCGCCCAGCCGCCCGGTGAGGCCGAGCCTGGAGTAGGTGGTGATACGCGGGAAGAGCGCAGCCGACGGGGTCACCAGGTGTACGGCGGCCCCCTCGCGCGCCAGGCACTCGGTGAGCGACGCGGCCGGCCAGTCGCCGCCGTCGTCGCGGATCACCACCGTGCCGCGCAGAGCTGACGGTATGTCAGAGCGCTTGGCGGAGAGTGCGGCTACCGCCTGCCAGAGGTCGAACACCTCGGGTCCCAGGGGGAGTTCGCGCCTTCGGGGCAGCGATCCGGTTGCCAGGATCACCCCGTCGCAGCCCTCGTGCCGTCCCCCGGGCAGCAGGTCGGCCGCGACGACGCGTTCGCCGGTCCGTACGGTCACTCCGGCGCGGGTGAGGTCCCGGGCGAGTTCGTCGGTCATCAGGGTCAGCCGCTCCCGGCCCGGTACGGATCCGGCGCGGACGATCTGGCCGCCGAGGTGGTCGGCGGCCTCGATCAGGGTCACCTCGTGACCGGCCCGCCGGGCGGACAGGGCGGCCTCCATCCCCGCCGGTCCCCCGCCGACGACCATGACCCGCCGGGCGGGGGCCGGTCCGGCGAGGCGTACGGCGTTCCACTCGTGCTCCGCCCCGACCTCGGGATTCACCACGCAGGAGATCGGCAGGCTCGCCTCCAGCCGTCCCACGCACCCCTGGTTGCAGGCGAGGCAGGACCGGATCTCGTGCGCGCGGCCGTCCAGTGTCTTGCGGACCAGATGGGGGTCGGCGATATGCGGCCGGGCGAGCCCCACGAGGTCGGCCGCACCCTCCTCGACCAGCACCGCCGCCTCGGCCAGGCTGTCCAGCCGGCAGACGGCGAGCACGGGCAGACCCGGAAACGCCTCCTTGAACAGGGCCGCGTGGTGCCGGAACGGCGCGTGCCCGAAGCTCATGTCGGCCATCTGCGTGGCCAGTGAGGTACTGCCGTGGTACGCGGAGTGGCTCACATGGACGTACGCGAGCGGGTGTTCGGCGCGCAGTTCGCCGACGGCGGCCATGACCTCGGCCGGTCCCAGGCCGCCCGGCAGGAATTCGTCGGCGCTCACCCTGATGCCCAGCGGCAGGTCCGGGGCGCGCTCACGTACCCGCTCCAGAACCTCCCGGACGAGCCGGAGCCGGTTCTCCTCGCTGCCGCCGTAGCGGTCGGTGCGCCGGTTGGTGAAGGGAGAGAGGAACTGCTGGAGCAGATGACCGTGGCCGAGGTGGATCTCGACACCGTCGAATCCGGCCTCGCCCATCCGGCGGGCCGCCTCACCGAAGGCTTCGACGACCACCGCTATGTCGCTGGGTCCCATGGCGTGGGGTATCGCGGCGCCCGCCGCCCAGGGCACGTCCATCGGTGCCCATGCGGCCGTGCGGGTGGCGTCGCCGTTCGCCTGCCGGCCCGCGTGCATGAGCTGCGCGAAGACCAGGGCGCCGTGTGCGTGGACGGCTTCGGCGACCGCCGCGTAGGCGGGCACCGAGGTGTCGTCGAAACAGCCGAGGCTGATGTGGCGCCCCGCGCTGGTGGGGTGGACCCGTACCGCTTCGGTGATGATCAACCCGACACCACCCCGCGCCCGTTCGGCGTGGTAGTGCGCATGGCGCCGGGTCGGATGATTCGCGTGGCCGAAGTTCGTCGTGTGCCCCGGAACGAACACACGATTGCGTACGTCGAGGCCACCTATACGGAATGGCATGATTAGTTGCTCTATGCCTGCGTTCTTCACCACGACTCCTCGGGTGGTTCCACACAGCCAAGCCGGAAGACGTTCCAGTGAGCGAAACGCTGTTGCTTTGGCCGGAACAATAGGAGTCGGGCGCGGAGCGAGTCAATGGATGACAAGAAAGTTTTTGGACATGGCTGTGCCGGATGCACGAGCCGGGGCGCGGTACACCGAGGTTCGGGGAGCAATGCCCGGTACGGCAGCGGGAGTTCACGCTGCGGGTGTGCCCAGTACCGCACGCGAACGGCGAACGCGCCGAGGTCGCGCTGACGATGAACCCGCAGCGGCGCGGTACGGTCGGCGACCGGCCCTTTTCCACAACGACGCGACGATCGACGCCGGTTGGACCGGGGCCGCCGCCGGAGCACGCTCTTCCCCGGCCGTCACAGCTGTGCCGTGCGGGTGCCGGACCAGAGGGTCTCCTCGGTTTCCCGGGCCCTCCGAGCCGTCACCTGGTGCGGGCCCGGACTCCCCTGACGTAGGCACCCGGCGGTGTCCCGGTGCGGGCACCCGCACCCGTGGCGTACCACGGCGGAAGCTGGAAACGGCCGTCGCAGTACGGGGTCGGCGAGAGGATGCGCTGACGGCCGTCCTGGATCTGGTAGACGAGGTGGGCCTGCCCGATGGACGGATCGGGAGTCATCTCCGGGTAGGCCAGCGCGGCCTGGCCCGGGTCCGCCAGGTAGTAGGCGCCGTTGACGCCCCGGTGGATCGTCGCACGGATGGCCTTGGCCACGCGGCGGTGGTCACGTGGGTCGTCGACCTGGGACCACGCGCCGGCGATCATCCGGGCCCTGTCGTAGGCGATGCCGGCGTGCGAGCGGCCGGGGGAAACGCCGTGCAGGGAGCGGTAGCGGGCCGCGAAGGACCGGCCCAGGTGGTCGGAGTAGGTGCCCGTGACCGTGGCCCACAGCAGGCCCTCGGAGAGCGGGCCGAGCTCTTGGCGGAAGCTCGGGATGGAGGGCGTGTAGAGGAGATAGGGGAGGATCGGCGGACCGTCGTACAGCAGCTCTCGCAAGAAGGCCAGACTGCCCGGCATGAAGTAGTGCCCGACCAGGACGGCAGCAGGTGCGGCGGCCCGTACCTGGCGGGCGATCTGCTGCCAGGCCGCGTCGGACATGCCCACCTCGGACACCGTCTCCAAGGTCCAGCCGCCCGCCTCCACGGCCGCCGACATCTCGCTGCGGCCCAGATCCCCCAGCGGCCACATGCCCTGGACCACCATCAGCCGGTTCGATTCCGGAGACCAGCCACCGCTGTCCCGCAGCGAGGTGAGGAAGCGCACGAAACCGGGCCCGTAGCGGGTGTCGCTGGGACAGACCTGGAAGATTCCGCCGTAGCGCTCGGGGTCCTCGGCCACCCGGGAGACCATCGAGTCCAGCGCCGCCGCGTGCAGATACGGGCGGCCGTAGTCGGCGGCGATCTCGTGGGCCACGTCCTGCGGACCGATGTAGCCGGAGGTGAGCGCGTCCACCTCCTGCTCGACGAGTTCAGTGAACGCCGCCTGCACGGCCGACGGCACGGTCACGTCGAAGTCGGCGGTCACCAGTTCGATACGGCGGCCCGAGATGCCCCCCTGGTCGTTGATCTCCTCCAGGGCCAGTCGGGTGGCGAGCAGCATCTCGCGCCCGTCGGCGGCGGCCGGGCCGGTCAATGGCAGGGCCGCGCCCAGCATCAGCGGACGGCGGCGCAGCGAGCGCGTGGGACCCGGCACGGGAGAGGGGACGGGCGCGCCGCCCCGGGCCGCGGTGGCGATCCTGCCGAGCCCGAGCCGCTCGAACGCCGTGTCCCCGCCGGGGAAGGGCAGCCGTACCAGCCCTTGGTCGAGAGCGAGCGCCGCCGCGGCGGCCCGCCCCGACAGATGGAGCTTCGTCAGCAGCCGGTCCACATGGGTAGTGACGGTTCGTGGGCTGGTGAAGAGCCGCTCCGCTATCTCGTTGTTGGTGAGCCCGGCGACGATGAGGGTGAGCACGTCCAGCTCGCGCAGGGTCAGTCCGTACGGCGACGGGTGGCACGGCTCCACCAGGACCCGGCCCATCGGATTGCCGCGAGGGTCGGTGAACGGGTCGACCCAGACCCTGACGAGGGTACGGGCCGTGCCGTCCGTCCACATGAAGCCGCTGCGCCCAGCTTCGGTGCGCAGACAGGCCACGACGAGACCGGCGAGTTCGGGATGCTCACGCAGGAAGGCCACCGCCGGGCCGGGGCCGGGTGCCGCGCCTGGCCGGCTGTCCTCGGCCGCCTCCACGGTGCCGTCGGCGAGCATGATCGCGGAGGCGGGAAGCGGGAGCGCGTCTTTGGCGGGCCAAGAGGGTGCGGTTCGTTTCCGAGCGGACACAGGCGTCATCTCCTGTCCCTTGGTACGCGGCCCGCCGCGTGAGTTCGGGCGGCCACCGCTGACCGGGCCCATCATGCCCAGGTACCTGCGGATACGACAGAGTTACGTGTAACGAACGAGTAAGGAATCATTTGTGTTCACTGTCAGGGTTTCCGGGGCCTGCGGGGCAGGCGTGAAGCCGGACCGGTGCCCGCCCGGTCCGGCGACATGTGTGACGCGGGGATCCGGGCGGGCCCGGTCCACCCCCGCTCAGGTACGGCGGTTGCGCAGCAGCGAGTCCAGGGCCACGGCCGTCACGACGATGACGCCCTTGGCGATGAGCTGCCAGTGCTGGCTGATGTTGAGGCTGTAGAAGACGTTCGTCAGCGTGGCCAGGATCAGCAGGCCCACCGCCGAACGCCACACCGCGCCCTCGCCGCCGCGCAGCGAGGTCCCGCCGACCACCACGATGGCGATCGTGTCCAGGGCCACGGTGGCTCCGACATCGGCCTGCCCCACCCCGAGCCGGGAGGCGTCGATCATGCCGGCCAGCGCGGCCGTCACACCGGTCATCACGTAAGCGCTGCCGACCAGCCACGGAACACGCAGCCCGGACAGCCGGGCGGCTTCCTCGTTGCCGCCGATGGCGAAGATGTTCCGGCCGTAACCGGTCTGCGAGAGCAGCAGCGAGCCCACCACGAAGATGCCGATCAAGATCCAGATCGGCAGCGGCACTCCCGCGACGGCGGTCAGCGCCAGGTACTGGAAGGAGACATCGTCGACGATGAACGGCGCCGAGTTCGAGTACACGTACGCCAGGCCCGCGATCACCGAGGACATGCCCAGGGTGGTGACGAACGGGTTGACCTTCCAGCGGGCGATGATCGTGCCGTTGGCGGCTCCCACGGCGAGGCCCGCCAGGATCGCGCAGACCGCGGCCAGCAGAACCGAGCCCGTGCTCTTGGTGACACCGGCGAACACCGTGGAGCCGAGCGCGTAGGTGGCGCCCACCGACAGGTCGAACCCGCCGGAGATGATGACGAAGGTCATCGCGACGGCGATGATCCCGACGGCGGCGTTCTGGGTCAGGATGTCCTGGAGGTTGGCGGGCTTCAGGAAGCCCGGGTAGAGCACGGTCGCGGCGGCGATCAGCAGGAGCAGCACCCAGAGCATGCTGAACCGCAGGGCGTAGGCCCGCAGCCGGGCCGCGCGGTCCTCGCCGCCGGGAGGGGCGCTCCGGGGCGGTGCCACGGCGGGGTCGCCCGCCGGAGCGGACGGTTGGGAGACGGTGGAGGGGGTCACTTCAGCTCACCTCGCGGGTGGTCGTGTCGGTGCTGGTGTCGGAGCTCGGGACGGTGGTGCGACGGGTCGGCGGGCCGGGCGCGGCCCGGCCGGGGGTGCGCGGGCGGTCCGGGCCGCCGCGCCCGCTCACTCGGCGGCCTTGTCGTGGAAGCCGAGCTTGACGATGTCCCGCACCCGGAATTCCGGGGAGTCGGCGGGGATCTCGCGCACCACCCGGCCGCCGGCGAAGACCAGCAGCCGGTTGGCGATGGCGAGGACCTCCTCCAGCTCCGAGGAGGTGACGACGACGGCGGCGCCGTCCTCAGCCAGTCGCACCAGGGAGGCCAGCACCTCCGACTTGGCGCCGACGTCGATGCCCCGGGTGGGTTCGTCGATGAGGAAGACCCGCGGGGTGCGGGCGGCCCACTTGGCGAGGAGCACCTTCTGCTGGTTGCCGCCGGACAGATGGCGCACCGGGGCGCCGAGCCGGGCCGGGTCGAACCCGAAGTACCGGGTGTATCGCTCGGCACGGTCGCGTTCGTCGCCGTGATCGATCCGGCCGGCCCGGGTGAAGCTGGTGACGCCGACACTGACGTTGTCGGTGCCGTCCATCGCGGGGATCAGACCGTTCCTGCGGTCCTCGGGGACCATGACCACTCCGGCGGCGATGGACTGCCGGGCCGAGCGCGGCCAGGGCACCGGCCGTCCGCCCAGGCGCAGTTCACCGGTGGAGGACCGTTCCAGACCGGCCAGGGACCGCAGGAAGGTGGTGCGTCCCGAGCCGACCAGGCCCCACAGGCCGACGATCTCGCCCTCGTGGACGCGCATGTCGATGCCGGACAGGACCCCGGGCAGATCCACCCCGGAGGCTTCCAGCGCCGGTCCGCCGGGCTCGTGCGTGCCGCCCCGGGCGGTCACCTCTATCTCGCGGCCGACCATGGCCCGGATCAGTGCCTGCCGGTTCCAGCGTTCACGGGGCGCGCTCTCCACGAGCTGACCGTTGCGCAGCACCGAGATGCTGTCGCTGAGCCGCAGCACCTCCTCCAGGTTGTGGCTGACGAACACGATCGTGGTGCCCTGGGAGCGCAGCCGGTCCAGGACGCGGTAGAGGATGTCCCGCTCGTGCTCGGCGAGCGCGGCGCTGGGCTCGTCCAACAGCAGGATCCTGCCGTCGGCCTGGACACCGCGCATGATCTCCAGGATCTGCTGCTGGGAGACCGACAGGGTGCGAGCCAGGGCCTCGGGCGGGATGTCCACCTCGAAGTCCTCGCACATCCGCAGGTAGCGGCGGCGCATCTCTCGGTGCGAGAGCAGACCGCGACGGCTGAGGTTGCCGCCGAGGAACACGTTGGCCTCGGCGCTGAGCGCCGGGATCATGGTGAGTTCCTGGTAGACGGTGACCAGTCCCAGCCCACGGGCCTTGCGGGGGCCGCCCGCGTCCAGCGGGGTGCTGAACACGTCCACGGTGCCGATGTCGGCGGCCAGCCGGCCGCTGATCATGCCGAGGAGGGTGGACTTCCCGGCTCCGTTCTCACCGACGAGCGCGTGGACCGTGCCCGCCGGGATCTCCAGATCGACGTCACGGACCGCGTAGGTCCGGCCGAAGACCTTGGACACGCCCCGGCAGACGACGGCCGGACCGACGGGCGCGGTGGGGTCGGCGGCGGCTGCCACTGGGGGTGACGCGGAGGATGTGTCGGGCATGAGGAGGCTCCTTTCCTGCCGTGACGCGGGCCGGTCAGTACTCGGGCTTGAACTCGTCGACGGTCGCGGCGGTCGCGAACGGGGTGCCGGGCAGCTCCGAGGACTCGGTCAGATTGATGAAGTGCGGCACGGTCTTGCCCGACACCTGGTCGGCGAGCGCCTGGATGGCCTCCTCGGTCTCCTGGGCCGGGAGCATCATCACGCTCTGCTGGAGATCGCCCCTGCGCACCGAATCCAGCGCCCACTGGTCGCCGCCGAAGTCGTAGATCTTGACCTTGCCCTTGCGGCCCGCGCCGTTGACGGCCTGGACGATGCCCCGGCTCATCCCGGAGAAGTTGGACATGATCACATCCAGGTCGGGGTTGGCCTGGAGGATGGTCTGTGCGGCGGAGTTGCCCTTGGGCGTGGTGTAGTCGGTGCTCTGCCTGGCCACGACCTCGAAGCCCTTGTGCTGGGCGAACGCCTTGGCCGCCTGCTGGAAGCAGATGGTGTTGGCGTTGAGGTCCGGGCCCGAGATGAGCGCGACCTTCGCGCCGTCGGGGTTGTCCTTGACGACCTGGCCCACCCACTTCTCGTACACGTCGAGGGTCTGTCCGCCGACGTAGGTGACCGTGCCGGGCTCCCAGGTCTCCTCCCCGAGCTTGGTGGCGCGGCCGCAGATCGGCAGGTTGAAGACGGAGACGAGGATGCCCTTCTGCGGGGCCTGCTTGGTGAGCAGCTTGCAGACGAGGTTGCCGTCGTTGGGCTCCACGGCGAAGGCGTTGTACTTGCCGCTGGTGAGGGCCGTCTGGATCTGGTCGAACTGTTTCTGGGCGTCGAACTGCCCGTCGAACACGTCGAGCTTGACGCCGAGGTCCGACGCCTTCTTCTTGCCGGCGGCGATCGCGGCCTGGAGGTAGGCGTTGCTGGTGCCGGCCGAGAAGTAGGCGATCTTCAGGTCGGCGACCTTCTTTGGCCCCTTCTCCGCGCCGACCTCGGCGGACGAACCTGCGGACTGGTCGGCCGGCACGGAACAGGCGCCTGCGGCGAGCAGCACCGACAGGGTGGCAGCGGCGGCACCGAGGGTGCGGGCGGAGCGGCGGACCGTGCCGCGTCTGCGGGCGGTGACGGACGGGGTGGGTGTGAGGTGGTTCATGGCGGTGGTTCTCCCTGTTCGGGGGCGGTACTGCGGGCGGGACGGGCCGGACCGTGGGTCAGGACGCGTCCTCGGTCCAGGTGTCGTAGATGTCGCTGAGCGGGGCGAACCAGGTGCCGGAGTGGCCCGCCATGTACTCGATGAGCCGCTCGAAGCCCATCAGGTAGTGGGCGCGGGCGATGGTCTGCGGGTGGACGGTCAGCGTGAGCACGCCACCGGGGACGTTGCGGTAGGCGTAGTCGAAATGGTCCTTCCAGCGCTGGAACATCACCTCGCTGGAGCCCAGCCCCTGGTTGACACCGGGGATGTACTCGGCGGCCGGGAAGTCGTCGAGGAACCACGAGACGGGGAACTCCAGCAGCGGGCTGGCCGGACCGAAACTGCTGCCCTCCTCCCAGCCGACCTGGACCGGACGCGGGTGGTAGGGCTCGAAGTCACGGCCCATCAGGGAGGAGTCCCATGCGAAGCCGTTCTCCTCCAGCACGCTCATCGTCTGGTCGGTGAAGTCCCAGGCGGGCGAGCGGTATCCGCGCGGACGGGTGCCGATGTACTTGTCGTGCTGCTTGAGCTGGGCCTCCATCAGCCGCCGCTCGGTGTCGGAGTCCAGCTTCGGTACACCCTCGTGGTAGCAGCCGTGCGCGGCGATCTCGTGCCCGGCGTCCACGATCTGCCGGACGCGTTCGGGGAAGGTGACCATGGTGTGGCCCGGGGTGCACCAGGTGGCGCGCACATCGTGCCGCTCGAACAGGCTGATCAGCCGCGGCACACCGACCTCCGCGCAGAACTCTCCCCGGGACAGATAGCTGGGGCTGCTGAGGTTGAAGGTGCCCATCCAGACGCTGTGCGCGTCGAAGTCGGCGCCGATGTTGACCGCGAGCTTCTTGCCCTCGGGCAGGTTCAGAGGCATGGGTGATCTCCCTGCGGAGTATGACGGTGACGGGGGAAAGGCGGCGGTGAGGTACGGGAGCGGGCGACGGGCGGCGTCTCATCCACCGCGCGGAGGCGGCACGGCCCCGGCCCGGCAACCGCTCAGGCGCCGCTGAGCAGTTCGTCGGCGTACCGGCGGTACAGGCCGCAGCGGCGCCGGCGGTCGGTGTGTGTGGTCGCCGCGCCGGTGCGGCGGTTCTCGCGGAGGAGGTCGAGGTCGAGCCGAGCGGTGATGACGTCCTCGACGTTGGTACCGGTCTCGGCCAGGATCCCGTCGGGTGCGAAGCCGGTGTCGCACGGTGACAGCACCGACGCGCGGGCCCAGCCGGGGGAGAGGGGCGCGCCGGGGTCGCCGGTGGTTGGGCAGTGCACGACGTACACCTGGTTCTCGATGGCCCGCGCCTGGGCGCAGTGCCGTACCCGCCAGAAGCCGGCCTCGGTGAACGTGTACGACGGGCTAACGATCAACTCGGCGCCCTGGCGCGCCAGTACGGTCGAGATCTCCGGTATCTCGGTCTCGTAGCAGATCGAGACGCCGACGCTGACCCCGCTCACCGTGAACGGGGTGAGCTTGTCGCCCTCCCGCGTGCCCCAGCCGGCCTCGGCGGGAAAGATGTGCGTCTTGACGTGATGAGTGACCGAGCCGTCGGGGAAGAACACGAACGCGGTGTTCAGGACACCCTCGCCGTCCGGATCGCGCACCAGATGGCTGCCGGCCACGATCACCTGGCCGCGGACCCGGGCCAGTTCGGTGAACAGGGCCGCGTAGTCGTCGGTGTAGTCGGCGATCCGGCCCAGCGCGGAGACCGGTTCGTCCCGCCACCCGGGGCGGGCGGTGAACAGCGAGGCGGTGAACAGCTCGGGCAGGACGACCAGTTCGGATCCGTCCGTGCGGTCGACGAGCGTGCGGACCTGGCGGGCGAAGGCGTCGAAGCCGTCCACCTCCCGCAACTCGAACTGGACCGCGGACACGGTCAGGGAAGTACCCATGGACTGCTTTTCCTCTCAGATGGCGAGGTTGTGGCGGGACGCTTCGCGCGGCCGTTCACTGCGCGAGCAGGCCGCCGTCGATGACCAGGTCGGTGCCGGTGACGTACGACGACTCGTCCGAGGCCAGGTACACACAGCCGTGGGCGATCTCGGCGGGTGTGCCGCCGCGCCGCATCGGAGTGCCTGCCAGTACGGCCGCGTTGAGGTCGGCGGGCTGCGCGTCGGTCAGCGGGGTGGCGATCCAGCCGGGGATCACCGCGTTGGCGCGGATCTTCTCGCCCGCGTAGGTGATGGCCGCGTTGCGGGTCATGCTGCGGACCGCGCCCTTGCTGGCGTGGTAGGCGTGTGTGCCCACCCCGCCGACCACACCCCAGGCCGAGGAGATGTTGATGATGGAGCCGCCGCCGGACCGGCGCAGGGCGGGGATCGCGGCCCGCATCCCGAGGAAGACCCCGGTCTGGTCGACGCCGACGACCCGGTCCCACTCGGCGAGCGTGAGCGTCTCGATCGGCTCGTAGGAGATCAGGCCCGCGTTGTTGACCAGCACGTCGAGCCGTCCGTGCCGCTTCTCCACCCCGTCGAGGGCGGCGGCCCAAGCGTCCTCGTCCGTGACGTCAAGGCGGATTTCCTCGATGCCCGCGGGCTGTGGACTGTCCGTGTCGAGGTCGGCGGAGATCACGACGGCCCCCTCCCGGGCGAACGCCTCCACGATGCCCCGCCCGATCCCGCGGGAACCTCCGGTGACCAGCGCCACCTTGCCTGTCAGACGCCCCATGCCGGGTACTCCTTTTGCTACAGCCGCCCCGAGGGGCATGGCCGATGGGTGTGCGGGTGGGTGTTGCGGGCCCAGCCGCCTCGCGGGACGACGGGGCCCGGGTCAGCGGGCCAGGAACCCGCCGTCGATGACGAGGTCGGTGCCGGTGACGTACGACGACTCGTCCGAGGCCAGGTACACACAGCCGTAGGCGATGTCCCGGGGGTCGGCGCCGCGGCCCATCGGGGTGGAGGCGATGACGGTGTCGTTGAACTCGCGGGTCTGCGCCTCGGTCATGGGCGTGCGGATCCAGCCCGGCAGCACGGCATTGGCGCGGATGTTCTCACCGGCGTAGGTGATGGCCGCGTTGCGGGTCATGCTCAGCACAGCCCCCTTGGTGGCCTGATAGGCCAGAGATCCGGGGACCGCGGCAGCGCCGTAGATGGAGGAGATATTGATGACAGAGCCGCCGCCGGACCGGCGCAGGGCGGGGATCGCGGCCCGCATCCCGAGGAAGACCCCGGTCTGGTTGACTCCCAGCACCCGGTTCCACTCGTCCTGGGCCAGCTCGTGGATCGCCTCGTAGGAGCCGACGCCCGCGTTGTTGACCAGGATGTCCAGCCCGCCGTGGCGTTCCTCGACCGCCGCGACGGTACGGGCCCAGCCCGCCTCGTCGGTGACGTCGAGACGGCCGAACTCCAGGCTGCCGGCGGCCGTCCCGTCCGCGTCGGCCTGGCCGACGCCTCCGGTGGACCCGGCGGACCCGGCGGGGTCGAGGACATCGACCGCCGTCACCGCGGCACCTTCGGCCGCGAACAGTTCGGCGATTCCCCGTCCGATGCCCCGCACACCACCGGTGACCAGCGCGACCTTGCCCGACAGGCGTTGCATGCGTGCCCTCCGTCCTGAGCCCGTCCGGGTCCGGCGGCGCCGACCGAGTAGCTCGTGGCAGGACAGTAGGAGCGGGGGCAGGACGGCCACGTCCGTAAAATTGCCTACTTTGCGGCCGGACTCCGCGCGGCGCCGCGCCGGAGGCCGTTGGGCGTCGCGCGCGAACCGTAGGTATTTCTACGGACGTGAGGAGTCGCGTCCCGCTCCTACAGTCCTCCCACGGCCCGATCGTCCGGCGCCACCGGCCGGCGGTGACGCCCGGGGCACCGGCCAAGGCGTCGCGGACAGATCCGTGCTGGACCGCCGACACCGCCGGACGACCACCACGCGGCAACGCGCCGGCCCCAACAGAGCTGACCGCTGCCCTGTCCACGACGAGGACTCATGACGACATACCACCAGCAGGTGGCAGGCACCACCTACACCTTCCACGGGCTCGTGGAGGTCCTGGCGAAGGCCGGACCTCGGCGGTCGGGCGACGAACTCGCCGGTTGCGCCGCGCAGTCCGACGCCGAGCGCGCGGCTGCCCTGTGGGTCCTGGCCGACGTCCCTCTCGACCGGTTCCTGGAGGAACCGGTCGTCCCCTACGACAGCGACGACGTGACACGACTCATTCTCGACCGTCATGACCGACAGTCGTTCGCCACGCTCTCCGCTCTGACCGTCGGCGGCCTGCGGGACTGGCTCCTGAGCACCGCGGCGGCACCCGACGCGGCGGACCTGCTTTCCAGGGTCTCCCGCGGGCTGACACCCGAGATGGTTGCCGCCGTCTCGAAGACCATGCGCAACCAGGACCTGGTCGCGGTCGCCAGGGCGACCCGGGTGACGTCCGCCTTCCGCACCACGATCGGCACACCCGGCACTCTCGCCACCCGGCTCCAGCCCAACCACCCCACGGACGACCCGCGAGGCATCGCGGCGGCCACCGTCGACGGTCTGCTGCTCGGCTGCGGTGACGCCGTCATCGGCGTCAACCCCGCCAGCGACTCCCCACAGGCGGCTGCGGACCTGCTGCACCTGCTCGACGACGTCCGGCAGCGGTACGCCATCCCCACGCAGTCATGCGTGCTCTCCCACGTCACCACCACGATCGAACTGATGGAGCGCGGCGCGCCCGTGGACCTGGTGTTCCAGTCGATCGCCGGTACCCAGGGCGCGAACGAGAGCTTCGGCATCACCCTGCCGATGCTGTTCGAGGCCGACGAGGCAGCCCGCGCGATGAGCCGCGGCACCGTCGGCGACAACGTGATGTACCTGGAGACCGGTCAGGGCTCCGCCCTCTCCGCCGCGGCCCATCTCGGTACCGACGGCCGTCCTGTGGACCAGCAGACCCTGGAAGCCCGCGCCTACGGGCTCGCCCGGGAACTCGCCCCCTTCCTGGTGAACACCGTCGTCGGCTTCATCGGCCCCGAGTACCTCCGTGACGGACGCCAGATCATTCGCGCCGGGCTGGAGGACCACTTCTGCGGCAGACTCCTCGGGCTCCCCATGGGGGTCGACATCTGTTACACCAACCACGCCGAAGCCGACCACGACGACACGGACACCCTGCTCCTGTTGCTCGGCGCGGCGGGCTGCGCCTTCGTCATCACGGTCCCCGGAGCGGACGATGTGATGCTCGGCTACCAGAGCCTCTCCTTCCACGACGTGCTCACCGCCCGCCAGGTCCTCGGCCTGGCCCCCGCACCGGAGTTCGCCGCCTGGCTGACCAGCACCGGTCTCGCGGACCGTACGGGCCGCCTTCTGCCCGCCGACCCCGCGGCCGGCCTCTTTCACCCCCTGCTGAACGCATGAGCACCTCGCCTCCGGATTCTTCCGGTCACGACAACGATCGGACGGGACAGACCCGCCCGTCGGGCAGGGCCCGCCTCCCCGACACCACCGATCCTTGGCTCGCTCTGCGCGCCCACACAAGCGCGCGCATCGGGCTCGGCCGGGTGGGGAACGCGATGCGCACCCTCTCCTTCCTCGAACTGCGCACGGCGCACGCCCTGGCCCGTGATGCCGTTCACCACCCGCTCGACGTCGAGGCACTGCGACGCCGGACGGAGGCCACGGGAGCAGGCACACCCGTCCACGTGACCTCGTGCGCCGGTGACCGCGCCACCTACCTGAGCCGCCCCGACCTGGGCCGTCTCCCCGGTGACTTGACCAGGATCCCCCGCGAGGCCGCCGACATCGGCGTCGTACTGTGCGACGGCCTGTCACCCGGCGCGCTCGAACGGCACGGCCCCCCGCTCCTGGAGGCCCTGCGCCAGGAGATGGACCAGGGACTGTCCTGGGCGCAGCCGGTCATCGCGACCCAGGCCCGCGTGGCGCTCGCGGACCACATCGGAGCCTGGCAGCGAGTGACCACGACAGTGGTCCTCATCGGCGAACGCCCCGGCCTGTCCGTCCCCGAGAGCCTGGGCATCTACGTGACCCACCGCCCCAGCCCCGGGCGCAGCGACGCGGAGCGCAACTGTGTCTCCAACATCCACCCGCCCGAAGGCCTCGGCTACGCGCGAGCCGCCCGGATCGCCGCCGCCGTCGTCCGGGGCGCCCGCACACTGGGAAAGTCCGGAGTACACCTGAAGGACACCACGCGCGACCCGCGTCACGTGGAGCGCGACTGAACTCGGCCGCGCGGCTTTCGCAGCAACCTAGGCGTGCACCTCCGCCTCGGTGCCGCCGCCGAACTCCAGCAGCAGGCCGGGGCGCAGTGCCACCGTGCGGCCGGGGCCGACTTCCTGGACCGTGCCGTCGTCACGGCGGACCGTCCACTGGAGCGCCGAACGGTTGGTCAGGCCGAACCGCCCGCGCTGCTGGGGGTGTTCGGTCATCTCACCCACCACGGCGGTGAAGTCGTGCCGCTCCGGGTCGTCCACCAGATGGTGTGCGTACACCCGCGCCTGCGGATCGAGCCGGATGCCACGGCGGGTACGCAGCGCGCCCCGGCCCGTGACGACTTCGAGCTTCGGGGGCAGCAGGACCGCGTTGCCGCACTTCCAGCAGTCGGGGGCCGGTCCTTCGGGCTGGGTCATGTTCTGCCGGCCGCAGGACGCGCAGACGGTGATCGCGTCGAGCACCCGGCTCAGCGCGTCCCGCCACTGCGACTCACGGACCCGCGTCGACGGCGTGTTGAGCCCCCGGGTGAAGGTCTGCACGAACAGGTCACGCAGGATCTTCGGCAGCGCGCCCCAGGTCGCGATGACGGTCGGGTGCTCGCCCGGCACGGGCCTGTTGGCGGTGTCGGCCGGGTCGTAGATGAACAGCGGATGGGTGCCGTACATCTTGCGCTTGGCCGCCTCGTCCATGCAGCGGATCTTCAACGCCTGTGCGCCGTCGAGCGGGTGATGGTTCATCAGGAGGAGGAAGAGCAGGACGGCGAGTGAGTGCAAGTCGGACTGGATGCCGGGCTGCGCGCCCTTGTCACCGCGCACCAGCTCGGGGGCCATGAAGTCCATCGTCCCGGCGACGGCGGCGGCCTCTCCGTCCACCACGGCGTTGTCGTTGTCGCACACCAGCACATCGCCGGTGGCCGGGTCGAAGAAGATGTTGCCCCAGTTGATGTCGCGGTAGGCGATGCCCTTGGAGTGCAGGGTGAAGTACGCCTCGACGGTGTGCAGCGCCGCGGCGACGAGCGTACGCAGCGTGGTCGCCGCCACCGAGGCGTCACGGCGGAAGAGCGCGGGCAGGTCGTGGAAGCGCCGCGGCCGTACGTCCATCAGATAGCCGAAGCCCGGGTACGAGGCCGAGGGGTCCATCACGATCGTCTGCGGCCACAGGAACCGGTCGTCGCCCCAGCCGTGGTGGATGAGCCCTTCGAGGATCTGCCGCTGTCTGGCGTCGGCCAGTTGCGGGTAGTACCACTTCACGGCCCGGTCGCCGTGCGGCGTCCGAACCCGGTAGACCTCGCCCTGGCCGCCCGAGCCGAAGAGCTCGGCGACGGTGACCTGCTCCCCGGATTCGGTGACCAGGGTCTGTCCGGCTGCGAGCATGCCGTTCGCCATGCTGTACCTCTCTGCTTCAGTGCGTGTCGTCGTTGTCGGGGCCGGGGCGGGCGGGGCCGCGGCCGATCGCCGGGAAGGCGCCCGCCAGCGTCGCGTCGTCCCCGGAGTACTTGGCCGCGTGGCCCAGCCAGTCGGCGAGTTGGGCCTGGACGGCCGCGACGCCGTGCGAAGCGGCGCCCGAGCGCACCCCGCTCGCGAAGGCCAGGAACCCCTCATGGTCGGCGAAACTCTTGGAGAGTCCGTCGGTGGAGATGAGCACACCCGGCGGCGGGCCGCCGCCGGTCAGCGGCTGCCAGTGCAGCCGCGCCTTGCGCCAGGCCTCGGACTCGCAGAGCGATTCGGTCTCGTCGCCCATGTCGGGGCCGGTGTGGAGCGGCATCCTGGTCGTGCCGTCCTCGTCGACGAGGACGATGTCACCGTCTCCCAACTGCCAGCAGACCAGAAGCCGTTCGGTGAGGACGACGCCTATCAGCGTGCTGCCGTAGACGGCGGGGTCGGGCTCCGGCACGGTTCCGGCGGCGGAGCCGGCCGTACCGCTCGACGCGGTGCTCGGCGTGGTGCTCGCGGTGGTGTTTCCGCCGTGTGCCGGGGAGTTGGCCTCCTGGATCAGGACACGACGGCGCCAGGCGTGCACGACCTGTTGCGGTAGCGTGCGGGCCTCGGCGAGCAGCCGGGGCAGGTTCGCCGCGTCCTCCCCGCGCCGTACGGCCTCCCGCGCGTACACCTGGGCACAGGAGGTGAACGTCTCCACGGCCCAGCGCGCGCCCATCTCACTGCGGAAGTGCGCGCGCGACCCGTGACCGTCGGCGACGGCCAGCACGACGGCACGGCCGCCCGCCGTGACGAGGGCCCGGCCCCGGTCCTGGCTGAACTTCTTGGCGACCCCTTTGACTCCCCCGTCGAGGAGCTCCCACGCCACGGTGGGTGTCCCGGTGCCGCTCACCAGATGTCGGTCTCGTCCTTGGTCAGCGGCACGACGGGCGAGACGTTCGCGGGTGTGGCGTCCTCGATCTTCGGCGCCGACGCCTCCTTGACGACCGCCGTGGACATCCAGCGGATCGCGGCGGCCAGCTGGCGCGGGTTCTTGGCGAGCAGCGGTTCCAGTTCGGGATTGCCGAGGAACTCCTTGAGCATGCTCTTGTCCGCGTCGTCGCCGATCGCGACGGCGACACGCACGGCGCGCTTGCCCCACGGCGTGTCGTCGATGGCCCGCAGTCCCGAGCGCCAGTCGTCGGTCGGCTGGCCGTCCGACACGAGGGCCAGGACGGGCGGCAGCGCGCGCTGCGGCATCGGCGGGGTCTGGAGCGCGGCGGCGGCCATCCGGAAGGCGGCGCCCATGTCCGTGGCGCCGTAGGTGTGCACGTCGTCCCAGGTGAACCGGTCCACCGGGGTGGGCTCCTCGATGTGCCAACTCGCCCCGCTCGCGAAGGAGATGGCGCGGACGACCAGCGAGGCGGCCGGGTTGGACTGGGCGGCCTGCTGCATCTCCGGAATGGCCTCACGGATGGCGAAGTTCAGTTCGCCGATCTTGCCGTTCACTCCCATGGACCCCGAGCAGTCGAGCATCCAGATGAAGTGTGCCGGGCGGCTGGCCATGCTGCCGCCGGGCACGTCGAGAATGATGGTCACGCTGGTCCTCTCCCCCGAGGCGTCCCGTTCGCGCACGCCTGGTTCTGCCTGTGTGGTGCGTCCGGTGGTGATGTGTGGTGTGGTGGTGGCGCTGAAAGCCTAGGCCCGAAAGCCTAGTTGAGGGCGCGCGGGTACGTGTGTTGAGCAGGGATACTGGGCGCTCCCGTCAGCGCGTCCGGTCACCGCGGTGGATGCGACGGCGAGTACCCGGGCGGGTATGTGGGTGGCACCGGCGGCAACTCGCCGGACCTCGGTGGCGGTGGCTGTCCCGGAGCATGGGGGGTGGGCGGACGGCCCGGCTGTCCCGGGATCTGTGTGTCGTGGCTGCCGCCGCCGGCCATGCGGTGCGACCAACGCAGCCAGCTCTGGAGCCAGTTGTTCGACCGTCCCACCAGCCGGGTGGCGACGGCACCGCGCTGCTCGTCGGTCATCCGGCGCAGCACCACACCGATGGTCTGCCGGAGCAGTTCGTCGACCATGGCGTGCCATTCGCGGGAGGATCTGGTCAGGTCCCTGCGCCAGACGTAGAAGAGATCGGCGATGAACTCCGGCTGAGCCGCCATCCGGCCGATCTTGGCGTCGTCGGCGAAGTCCGCCTGAACGGCGGCCCGGTAGTGCTGCTGCAACACCGGTTCACCGGTGGCGAGATACGACAGCGCGCCCGACTGGTAGAGCTCGTGCGGCGGGAGGGCGGCGAACCCGCGCGCCAGCAGGTACTGCACGCCGTCCCACAGCGGCCCGTCCACGGGCGAGGCGGCCCGCCGCAGGTCGCCCAGGCTGTCCACGACGTCCCTGGGCGCGCGGCTCGTCCGCGCGAAGTTGTCGGCGATGACGAGCAGTTGGGCGGTGGCGCGCTCCCGGCCCGTCAGCTCCGGCCGGCGGTGGACCGCGTGGGCGAAGTCGACCAGCTCCCGGTCGAACCGTCCGGGCGCTGTGAGCCAGGCCAGGAACCGGGTGCCGAGATTGGCGGCGAGAACCGCCTCCGCGCCGCAGATGCGGAGGATACGCGGGAAGTCGGGCCGCTCCGGCTGGCCGGCGCCCCAGACGAGGCCCCACAGGGTCTCCAGCGTCGGCGGGTCGGTCGCGGCCGACACGGCGGCGCCCGGGGCCGGTTCGGCGAGTTTCGCGAACAGTTCGACACCGCGCAGGCGGTGCGGCGGCCCGCCCCACCGTACGGCCAGCTCGACCATGCGCACGGAGGGCGGGGCGATGTCGAGATGGGACCGTACCCACTCGCCGTGCGGCGACAGCAGCAACTCCCGCAGGAGATGGCTCCGTCGGCCCGCGGTCTCGACGGCGATCTTCGCGAGGACACGCCGGTTCAGCCCTTGGTGGCCCACGCTCTTCAGGACGGCGACCGCGTCCCCGCATTCGGGCATCCGGGGCTGGAGCAGAACGCGGACGAACCTGTTCACCGCGTCCTCGACACCGGCGCCCTGGGGACCGTGCAGGACGAGCGCGAGATGCAGTGGTCCCCCCCAGGCGGAGACCGGGCCGCGCAGTCTGCGCCCGAGGCCCTTGTCGAAGCGGGGTCCGAACTCCGAGCGCAGCGAGCGCTGCGCCGCCTCGCCGAGGGGCAGACCGGCGAGCGGATCGTGCCGGAGCGCGGCGTCCTGGTCCAGCGCGGCGGCGAGCCGCCGCCGGGCGAGGGCGAGCGCCAGCGGGTCGGTGACGCTCTCGGGGCAGTGTTTGCCCAGCTCCTGGCAGACCCGGGTCAACTCCTCGACGGCCGGGGCTCCTTGGGCCTGGTCCTGGGCCGCCGAGGCCAGCGAGGCGACGACGGCGTGCAGGGACTCGCCCTGGAGCGCGGTGAACCCGTCCCCCAACCCCGACCCCGTTCCCGACCCCTTTCCCGTCCGCAGGAGTTGGGGCACGAGCGCCGCGAGGTCGAACGGGTCGGGTGCCTCCTCCCCCGTGACGGGCGCCGACGAGCCGGACACCGGGGGTGCGGTGGCCGGTCCCGGCGGGGCTGTCTGGGCCGTCTGCGCCGTCGGGAAGGTGGCCGCCCCCGGTGTCGGCGGCGTGCCCGCCTGCCACAGCGCGGCCGTCAACTCGGCCCAGGGGTCGGGGACGTACTCACTGCCCGGTCCCCCGAGACCGTCGTGGACCCGGTACAGATGCCCGACGAGCAGCGGATCGTGCCGGTCGAAGGAAGAGTCGGGCCCGATGCCGATGATCTGCTGCGGCGCCTCGTGCGGCTCGCCGGCGCCGGTGACGAACGTCAGCTCCCTGGCGCGGTGTTCGGGCAGGGACGCGCAGGCGAGCGCGATCCAGCGGACGATCGTCTCCGGGTCCTGTTCGGCGATGACGATCTGGCGGCCGGCGGGGTCGGCCCAGAGGCGTCGTACGTCGGCGAGGAACGGCGCCACGCGCGAGGACTGTTCCTGGGCGAAGCGCACGAGCATCTCGCGTCCGAAGTGCCCTTCCGGGACGGGCAGCGGGTCCCCGTGCCCGTCGGCCGGCCCCGGGGCGTCCCAGGACCGGGAGCGCCAGGTGTCGATCGGCCACATCCGGTCGAACCCGGCGGCGCCCGCCGGGAGATGCAGGACCTCGATGCACTGCCCCTGCCCGTCCGGGTGTTCACCGTCGGCACGGCCGTGGCAGAGGAGACTGCCGCCGGCCGGGAGCCGGCTGCAACTCAAGACCCCGTGCGGAGCGCGGCCATGGGTGAGGGCGAGGATCTGCTCCACCTGCGCGAGCAGATCGTCGAAGTCCCCGGCCTCACCCTCCGGCGGCGGCTCGGGCGACCGGAGCGGACGGAACCGGACGCTGCCGGTGTCCGGCTCCCGGTCGAGCAGGTAGCTGAGACGGCGGATGAGCATGCCACATTCTGACCAGCCCTGTCGTCCGGCCGCAGGCGGTCCGCGAAGTTCGCCCGAGCCGGTGTCCCGGGGCCTACTGCTTGACCGCCCCCGAGTTCGCACTCCGTACGAAGTGCCGCTGGAAGGCGAAGAAGAGCAGCGCCACCGGGATGGTCGCCAGCAGCGCCGCCGTCAGCTTGAGCGGATACTGCGTCCCGCTGCTGAGGCTGCCGGAGACGAAGGACGCGAGGCCGGTCGTCAGCGTCTGGTACTGCGGAGACTGGGTCGCGACCAGGAAGTGCGTGAACTCGTTCCACGATCCCTGGAACGACAGGATCGTCAGGGTGATCAGGGCGGGTTTGGCCATCGGCAGCACCACCGACCAGAAGGTGCGGAAGACACTGGCGCCGTCGATCCGGGCCGCCTCCTCCACCTCCCTGGGGATGGAGAGGAAGAACTGCCGCATGATGAACACCCCGGCCGCGTCCACCAGCAGGGGGACGATCATGCCGGCGTACGTGTCGAAGATGCCCAGCTGGTTGAGGACGAGGAACTTCGGGATCAGCAGCACCACGCCGGGCACCGACATCACCGTCAGCAGCCCGTTGAAGAGCAGGTTGCGCCCGCGGAAGTCGAGCCGGGCCAGCGCGTAGCCGGCCAGGGAGTCGAAGAAGACCCGGCCCGCGGTGATGAACAGGGTGACGAGGACGGAGTTGCCCAGCCAGGTGCTGAACGGCACGGCGTCCCCGGCGTCCCCGAGCCCGAACAGCCGCCGGTAGGACTCCAGCGAGAACGGGTTCGGCAGCAGGGACAGCGGGTTGGCCGCCGCGTCCGGATCGGTCTTGAACGACGTCACGATCTGGATGGCGAACGGCAGCAGATACAGCAGCCCGACCGCCGTGAGCAGCAGATAGAGAACGACGAGCAGGATCCGGCTGCCGGTGCTCCGCGGTGCGCGCGGCCCCGTGGTGGAGCTGCGGCTTGTCCGGGGCGCCCAGGTCCCGGGGTTCTTCGGCGTCGCCCGGCTCATCGGGTCCTGCGTGGTCGGCGGCGTACTCATGAAGCCCTCCGGCGTACGGCCCCGATGCGCCTGCCCGCCCGGACCGGCTTGTCGCGGTCGCGCAGCAGCACACGCTGGATCAGGGTCATCACCATGATGATCGCCAGCAGGATGAAGGCGATGGCCGCGGCGCGGCCGTATTCGGAGTCCTGGAAGCCCGCGGTGTAGGAGAGGAAGGCGGGGGTGAGGGTGGTGTTGCCCGGGGCGCCCTGGCTCATCACGTACACGGCGTCGAAGATCTGCCAGCTGCCGATCAGGCCGAGCGTGACCACGAGGAAGATCACCGGCCGGAGCGCGGGGATGGTGACGTTGCGGAACGACTGCCAGCGGTTGGCGCCGTCCAGCAGGGCGGCCTCCTCCAGCTCGGCGGGCACGTCCTGCAGCGCGGCGAGGAAGATCAGCATGTAGGTGCCGGACGATGTCCATACGATCAGCGCGATGACGGTGCACATCGCGATGGAAGGGCCTGACAGCCAGTCCCACCAGGAGAGTCCGAGGAACCCGTTGGACGCGAGCGCCGCCGCCGGCTTGTCGGGGTCGACGATGCCGAGGCCGCCGAGCACCGTCCACACCAGGCCGTTGGCGTCGGTGAACCACTTCGGTCCGCTGATGCCGACCCACTTCAGCAGCGCGTTGACGGCGCCGCTGCCCTGGAACAGGAAGAGGAAGACGGTGGAGATGGCGATGGAGCTGGTCACCGAGGGGAAGTAGAAGATCGTCCGGAAGAGGCTCTTGCCCTTGACCCGGCGACTGTTGACGGCCACGGCGAGCGCGAGCGCGAGGATCGTCTGGAGCGGTACGGCCAGCAGGACGAAGTAGAGGTTGTTGCGGACCGAGGTCATGAACAGCGTGCGGTCGAGGCCGTCGGTGGTCAGGACGTTGGAGTAGTTGTCGGTCCCGATGAAGTCGGCGGCGCCGGTGAAGGGGTTGGACTGCCCGTCCCAGTTGAGCAGGCTGACCCACAGGGCCATCCCGATGGGCAGCAGCAGGAACAGTCCGAGGACCAGCACCATCGGGCTGACGAAGAGCCAGCCCCACAGGCCTTGCCGGCCTTTGATGCCGGACGCGGACCCGCGGCCGGGACGCCGGCCCTTGGCGCCGGCGCTGCCGCCGCCTCCTGCCGTGGCGGGCGGCGCCGCGACAGAACCGCTGCCGCTGCCGTACTGACTCATGGTCTTTCTCTCTCCTCCTGCACCCGCCGGGACCGTCCGTCCCGGCGGGTGTCGTACACGGTGGGACCGGCCCGTCAGCCGTTGCTCTTCAGGACCTGCTCACCGTTGGTCTGCAGATCGCCGAGGATCTTCTTGGGGTCGGCCTTCGCCAGCCCGGCCAGGTCCGTGTCGAACTGGTCGAGCACCTTGGTGAAGCCGGGCAGAGTGACCGGGCCCTGGGCGTAGGCGGAGCCGTCCACGAACGCCTTGTCCTGCGGGTGCTGCTTCTCGTACGTCGCCAGTGCGCTGGTGCGCGAGGGCATCACGCCGTACGCGTCGGCGAACTCGACCTGCTGCTCGGCGGTGGTGAGGGACTCGACGAGCGAGACGGCGGCTTCGCGGTGGGCGCTCTTGCTGGCGATGCCCCAGCAGGTGCTGAAGGAGAGCGTGCCCTGGCCCGACGGGCCCTCGGGCAGCGGGACGACCTGGTAGTCGACGTCCGGGTAGTCGTTGGTCATGGCGCCGGTCAGCCAGTTGCCCTCGATGGTCATGGCGGCCTTCTGCGCGCCGAACGCCTCGCCGCCCCAGCCCGCGTCGACCTGCTTGGGGTAGGTGAGCACTCCGTCGTCGAGCAGCTTCTTCACATACGTCAGCGCCTCGACGTTCTCGGGGCTGTCGGCCGTGATCTCGGTCTGGTCGGCGTTGGTGATCCAGCCGCCGGCCTGCTTGAGGAAGGGGCCGAGCTGGTTGTACGAGCTGTTGACGACGAGGCCGCTGACCTTGTCGCCGGTGAGCTTCTTCGCGACCTTCGTCAGATCGTCCCAGGTCTTGGGGTGGTCGGCCTCGGTGAGTCCGGCGGCCTTCCACATCTTGGTGTTGATCGCCAGGCCGAGGGTGGAGCTGTCCTTGGGCGCGCAGACGAACTTGTCCTCGTAGCTGAAGGAGTTGCGCAGCGTGGCGGAGAAGTCCTCCTTGTCGCTGAGCTTGTCGCCGTACGCGTACAGGGAGTTGCCCTTGGCGTAGTTGGCGAAGACCGACGAGCCGACGTAGAAGACGTCCGGCGGCTTGCCGCCGGCCAGCGCCTGGCCGAGCTGCTGGTCCAGGTTCTGCGCCGGTACCACGGTGACGGTGTTGCCGGTCTTCTTCGCCCAGGCGGCGGCCGCGGCCTTGACGGCGTTCGTCTCGGCGTCGCCGGAGGAGCCGATCATCACGGTCAGCTTCTGCTTGCCGGAGCTGTCCTGTTCGGCGTCGCCGTCGCTGCCGAAGTCGGACGAACATCCGGCTATGAGGAGCGCGCCGCACACTGCGGCGGCGGTCGCGGCTCTGTTCTTCTTCATCTGCTTCTCTCTCCAGCTGTCACTGTCGGGGACGTGCTGTCGGGGTCTTCGGGGACGGGGGGCGGATCAGAGCGAGGGGGGTGGAGGCGGGGGCGGCGAAAGGGGGTCAGGGCCGGTGCTCGGTCGACGAGCTCTCCCTGACGATCAGTTCGGGTGTCAGCAGCACGCGCTCCGGCGCGGCGGCCGGGTCCTTGATGCGGGCCATGAGGATCCGCGTGCAGGCCCGGCCGACCTCGTCCAGCGGCTGGCGAAGGCTACTGAGACTCGGCGAGAGGAGACGGGCGGCGGGTGAGTCGTCGAAGCCGACCACCGCCACGTCACGCCCCGGGCTGAGCCCGGCGTCCCGCAGCGCGCGGTAGCAGCCGAGCGCCAAGGTGTCGCTCGCCGCCACCACGGCGGTGGCGCGGCCCACGACGCGGGCGACCGCGGTACGGGCGGCGTCCACCTCGTCCACGGACGACACCCGCAGGTCACGGACGGGCAGGTCGTGTCTGCGCATCGCCTCGCGCCAGCCGCCGGCTCGGTCGTCACCGACGCCCGAGCCGCGGGGCCAGCCCAGGAAGGCGATCTTCCGGTGTCCGGCCGCCACGAGCTGGTCGACGGCGGCGGCGGTGCCGTGCGCGCCGTCCACGTCGACCCAGTCGCCGGTGTCCTTCGCCGACCACCGGCCGAACGCGACGAACGGGACCCCTTTCTTGTGCAGCCAGGCCGGCCGCTTGTCGCCGCGGTAGGTGTTGTTGAGGACGAACCCGTCGACCGAGTGCTCCCGCAGCAACTCGTCGTAGCGTTCGGCCTCGTCGTCGGCGCCGAGGAGCGCGGCGAAGAGCAGGATGCGGTACCCGGCCTGGTCCGCCGAGTCCGACAGCGCGTGCAGGAAGTGGTCGGACACGGGCGTCGACAGGCCGGGGGGCGTGGGCTGGACGCCGTATCCGATCAGCCGGCTGGAGCGCGTACGCAGTGAGCGGGCGGCCTGGTGGGGCCGGTAGTCCAGCTCGTCCAGCGCCTCGCGGACCCGTTTCAGGGTGCCGGGCGCGAGGAGTTCGGGCGAGTTCAGCGCGTTGGAGACCGTCTGTGTGGACACTCCGGCCCGCTGGGCCACGAGGGCCAGGGTGACCGGCCCTGACTTGCGCCCGCCTGCCGATGTCGTACGTGCCACCTACGGCCTCCGTTCCACGCACGGCGACCGCTCGAAATGCGGCGCCGCATCTGCAATGGATCGATAAAACTCTTTCCCGTGGCAGGTTGGCAAGGGTTAAGGTGATTTTAGATCGATCCAAATCACGAGAGGCGCCACACAGTGAACACGGTCGTCCAGGGAAACCCCGCCGGTCAGCAGCCCCCCGGGGACGTCGTCGCCGAGGGCCTGCAGCCCTTCCTGCACGACGTCTGCACCACGCTCTACGCGCCCAGCCTGGTGCTGTCCCGGCCGGCCGGCGACATCGCCGGCGGGGCCGACGGGTTCTTCCACGGCGACCGACGGCTGCTCTCCGTACTCTCCGTCCGGGCGGAGGGAGTGCCGGTCCTGTCCGTGAGCAACACCCTGGCCGCCGCGGACAGGACGGCCTTCCGCTCCGTACTGCGCGGTATCGGCGAGCACACCGCCGACCCGGCGGTCACCCTGCACCGCGTGCGCACGGTCGAACCGGGCGTGCTGCGCGAGGAGTTGGAGATCGCGAACGCGGGGGTGCGGGAGATACGGCTGGAGGTCGTCGTCGGCGCCGCCAGCGACCTGGTCAGCATGAACGACGTGAAGTCCGGCCGCCGTTCGGATCCGCTGCCCGCCGGTGTCGATGACGGCGCGCTGGTGTGGCGCGAGGACGGGATCGCTGTCCGGCTGCACGCCTCGTCCGGCTCCCCGCGGATCGACGCGGACGCGGGCGAACTGCGCTTCGAAGTGGCGCTTGCGGCACGTGAGTCGTGGCGTACGACGCTGGAGTGCACCGTCACCGACGACGAACCTCTCCGGTTCCCGGCCGTGGCGCGCGACGCCGTGCCGTGGTCACCGGCCGGGCTGCGCAGCGCCGATCACCGCATGGACCACTTCTTCGCCCGGTCCGTCGGCGATCTGGAGCGGCTGCTGCTGTCCGATCCCGAACACCCGGAGGACCAGTTCCTGGCCGCGGGGTCGCCCTGGTTCCTGACCCTGTTCGGCCGTGACTCGCTGTGGGCGGCGCGCATGCTGCTGCCGCTCGGCAGCGACCTGGCGGCGGGCACCCTCCGCACTCTTGCCCGCCGCCAGGGCACCACCACCGACGCCCGCACCGACGAACAGCCCGGCAAGATCCTGCACGAGGTACGCCGCGAGGGGCAGCGGCTCAACGAGGGCGCGTCCCTGCCGCCGGTCTACTACGGCACGGTCGACGCGACCCCGCTCTGGGTGATCCTGCTGCACGACGCCTGGCGCTGGGGCATGGACCCCGAGCAGGTACGCGATCTGCTGCCGCACGCCGAGGCCGCCCTGGAGTGGCTGGCGACATACGGCGACGCGGACGGCGACGGTCTGCTGGAGTACATCGACGTCTCCGGTCTCGGGCTCGCCAACCAGGGCTGGAAGGACTCCGGCGACTCCATCCGCTGGCGCGACGGCCGGCTCGCCGAGGCCCCGATCTCGCTGTGCGAGGTCCAGGCGTACGGGTACGAGGCGGCGATGGGCGGCGCGGCTCTGCTGCGCGCGTTCGGCCGGCCCGGCGCCGAGCGCTGGGAGGCGTGGGCGGACCGGCTCAAGCGCCGCTTCCGGGAGAGCTTCTGGGTCGAGGACGAGACGGGCCGTTATCCGGCCGTGGCGCTCGACGCCGCCAAACGCCCGGTGGACTCGGTCACTTCGGGCTTCGGGCATCTGCTGGGCACGGGCCTCCTGGACGAGGAGGAGAGCGCGCTGCTGGCGGCGCGGCTGGCCGGGCCCGAGCTGAACTCCGGTTTCGGACTGCGTACGTTGAGTACGGAATCCACCGGTTTCAACCCCTTCGGCTATCACATCGGTTCGATCTGGCCGCACGACACCGCCATCGCCGTGCACGGCCTGGTCCGGGCGGGTTTCCCCGCGGAGGCAGCCTCGCTCGCCGACGGTCTGGTCGCCGCGTCCGCGGCGTTCGACGGCCGGCTGCCCGAACTGTTCGCCGGTCACGGCTCGGCCGCCGACAGCGTGCCCGCCCCGTATCCGGCGTCGTGCCGACCGCAGGCCTGGTCGGCGGCGTCCGCCGTCGCGCTGCTCACGGCCGCGCTCGGTCTTGAGGCCGATGTACCGGCGGGCACGCTGCGTGTCTCGCCGGGGGCCGCCGATGGCATCGGGCCGCTGCGTCTGACCGGTCTGCGGGTGGGGGGCGCGCCCCTGGCCGTAGAGGTCGACACGACGGGCCGGGTCCGGGTGGAGGCCCCGGACACCCTGATGGTGCACGGTGCCTGGGCCGCGTCTTCGAAGTAGCGCCGTCCGCCTGCAAGGCGGGGCCCGCGGCATCTGGTGCGGTGCATCGCAAGGCGGAGGATCGTGCTCGTACTGGACGTACTCGCACGACTCCGACAACGCGGCGAGGTGCCGTGCCAGACGCCACGGGCCAGGCGGGACTTCGAAGACACGGCCCAGCGCGTCTGAGCCCGGACTCCCCTCGTTTCGCCGACAGAAGGACCCGCCGCCATGCCGCTGATGGACCTGCCCCTGGAGGAGCTGCGCGGCTACCTCCCCGATCGGGACGAGCCGTCGGACTTCCACGCCTTCTGGGCCGGCACGCTCGCGGAGGCGCGGAGCCACGACCGCCCGCCCGTCTTCACGCCGTACGACGCCTGTCTGACCGAGGTGGACGTGTACGACGTCAGCTTCCCGGGCTTCGGCGGGGACCCGGTGGCCGGCTGGCTGCTGGTGCCGGCCTCGGCCACCGGACCGCTGCCGTGCCTGGTGGGCTTCCTCGGGTACGGCGGCGGGCGCGGCTTCCCGTACGAGTGGCTGACCTGGCCGTCCGCCGGATACGCGCACCTGCTGATGGACACGCGCGGCCAGGGCGGTTCGCTCCAGCCGGGCGCGACGGGCGACCCGCACGGCAGCGGCGGCGCGTCGTCGCCGGGGATGGTCACGCGGGGCATCGAGAACCCGGCGGACTACTACTACCGCCGGGTGTTCACCGACGCGGTCCGGGCCGTGGACGCCGCCCGCGCGCATCCGTCGGTCGACCCGGCACGGATCGTCGTCGCGGGCGGCAGCCAGGGCGGCGGCATCGCCCTGGCCGCGGCGGCGCTGACCGACGGTGTGAGCGCGGCCCTGGTCAACCAGCCGTCGCTGTGCCACTACCGGCGCGCGCTCCAGGTGGTGGAGGGCAACGCGTACCGGGAGATCTGGACGTATCTGCGCACCCACCGGGAGTCGGCCGAGCGGGTGTTCAGGACGCTGTCCTACTTCGACGGGGTCAACTTCGCGGCGCGCGCGAGCGCCCCCGCGCTGTTCTCGGCGGCTCTGATGGATGACATCTGCCCACCGTCGACGGTGTTCGCGGCCCACAACCACTGGTCGGGCCCCAAGGACATCCGCGTCTGGCCGTGGAACCGCCACGAGGGCGGCGGCCACTTCCAGGACCTGGAGCAACTGCGCTTCCTGCGCGCGCTGCCGGGGCTCGGCGGGAGCTGAGGGACGCCCGCGCCGCAGGCCGGCGCGACGGGCCCGCGCCACGCGGAAAATCGCGGGCGCCCCGGACGCTCTCTGCCCTACGGTCTGACTCCATGGACTCCATGGCTGACGAGGACGGTTACTTCGGCGAGCGCGTGGCGGCCACGTACGACGATCCGTCGGCGGTGGAGTTCCGTCCGGACACCCTCAACCCGATGGCCGATCTGCTGGCGGATCTCGCCGATGGCGGCCGGGCGCTCGAACTCGGCATCGGTACGGGCCGGGTCGCGCTGCCCCTCGCGGAGCGTGGGGTCCCGGTGCACGGCATCGATCTGTCGCGGGCCATGGTCGCCCGCATGCGTGAGAAGCCCGGCGGCGACACCATCGGTGTGACCATCGGGGACTTCGCCACCACGAGGGTGGACGGGACGTTCTCCGTCGCGTATCTCGTCTTCAACACGATCATGAATCTCACCACGCAGGCGGCCCAGGTGGCCTGCTTCCGCAACGTCGCGGACCATCTCGCGCCCGGTGGCCGCTTCCTCATCGAGACCATGGTGCCCGAGCTGCGCAAGCTCCCGGCTGGGCAGGACGTCGTGCCGTTCCATGTGAGCCCCACACGCTGGTCGTTCGACATCTACGACGTCGCGACGCAGGAGATGAGCTCCAACTACGTGGAGGTCGTCGACGGTCGTGGCTCGTACTGGTCGGTCCCGTTCCGCTACGTCTGGCCTGCGGAACTCGATCTGATGGCCCAGCTCGCCGGGATGCGCCTGCGCGACCGCTGGGAGGGCTGGCGGGGCGAGCCGTTCACCGGCGAGAGCGCCCGGCACGTCTCGGTCTGGGAGAAGCCCGCCGGCTGACCGGACCGCATCGCCATCTCCCCTTCTTCCAGGCGCAGTTGACCGCATGGCCACCGTACGGGAGCGCCCGCCGTCACCGGTAACGTGTTCATGATCTTGTGGCCCGAGCGAGGCCGCGATCGTTACGGGGAGACAGCTGTGCCGACGGCGGCCGAGGACGAGATCCACGACGAATTCTTTCCCTTCGTCCCCGCTCCGGAGGACGGCAGCCGCTGGTCGGCGCCCGCCGATCTGGAGCAGCATCTTCACAGGCTGGCCAGGACCGACAACGCTTACGCGTATCTGCGGGCCCTGGCCATCGAGGGTGTGTACTACCCGGTCGCCACCGACGAGGCGCGGGAGGCCGGCGAGGGCACGTTCCCGATGCTGACCATGGAGATCCCCGACGGCCGCACGGTGGCGCAGGTCTACACGGCGGGCCTGCTGCCCCGCCCGCATCCCCATCTGGTGTACGAATACGCGACGTTGGGCGCGCTCGCGGGGATACTCCCCGCCGGCGTGGACATCCTCGCGGTCAACGTGGCCACGCCCTGCGAGCGGTACTTCCCCACCGACGACGACGAGCGGGAGGTCTGGCTCGACCTGCACCACGAGCTCTTCTCCTCCGACGAGTTGATGGACCGTGTGGTGACGCGGCGCTCCGGTGTCCTGCCGACGGGACCCCTGCTGCACGGACTGGCCTGCGGCGCGCATCTGTGCTTCACCAACGGGGACGCGTGGAACACCACGTACTGGCACGGCATGGGCTACCGGGGCGAGCGGGAGCGCGTCGCCGACTCGTGGGGGGTGGGTGACCGCGAGGACTGGCTGGCCATCGAGGAGCGGCTGCTCGACCGCGAAGTCAGCCCGTGGTACTGGGACTTCGTGCTCGGAGCGCGTACGGCACTGATCGCCGCAGAGGGCAGCCGGGTCGATGCCGAGCGATGGCGCGCGTGCGTGGAGGACACACTGCGCGACCAGGCGGCACGGACCGGAACCGCCACGGACGACGGCGAGTTCGAGGAGTTCGTGGCCCATCTGCGCGCGCTGGTGGGCAAGTTGCTGCGCTACGAGTCCCGCTTCCGCGCCGACGGGCTGCTGCCGCCGGACGGTGTCGTACGGTCGGTCGCCGCGTGGGACATCGGCCGTGCCTCGAAGATGGCCCGCTGGGGACTGGGCGCCCGCTACGCCACCGAGTCGGAGACGCTCGACTGCCTGACCCGCGCGTCCCAGGCGGCGCGGGCGGCGTACGGCTCGTGGGAGGAGTTCTCCGCCGGGTATGTGCTGGGGCGGTGTCTGCACTTCGACGAGGAGGAGTTCGGCCCCTGGTACACGACCGTCCTCGACGCCCACCGGGCTCTGGTGACGACGCCGGACAGCCCGTGGCGGACTGTGGCCTTCGGCACGGGCTGAGGACGGCCGGGTGTTGAGGGCCGGGGACCGGGGACCGGGGACCGGGACGGGTCGGCCGGTGTCGATACGATGCCCGTTCCCGACGGTGGCGCACAGCGCTTCGTTCGTGATATCGAACAACATAGCGTCGCACACCGCCCACTGAAGCGAACAGACCTGACGGTCGAAGGAGACCCCCGATGTCCCCCAGCAGTCCGGTCCGCAGCGCTCTGGCCGCCAATCTCCGCCGGGAGAGGGGCCGTCGGGGCCTGTCGCTCTCCGAGCTGTCCCGGCTCTCCAAGATCGGCAAGGCGACCCTGTCGCAGTTGGAGTCGGCCACCGGGAACCCGACGATCGAGACGGTCTTCAGCCTCTCCCGCGCACTGGAGGTGCCCATCTCCGATCTGCTGGACACCGGGCACGCGGAGGCGGTGACCGTGGTGCGGGCCGCCGATGTGGACGTCCTGAGCGGGGAGGGCGTGGACCTGCGTCCGCTGCGCCGGATCGAGGCGGGCGGAGTCATCATGGAGGTCTACGACCAGCAGGTACGCGCAGGCGCCCAGCAGCCGTCGCTCGGCCACGCGGGCACCGAGCACACCGTGGTGCAGAGCGGCACGCTGAGCGTCGAGGTGGACGGCCACCAGGTGGAGGTGGGGCCCGGCGACTACGTGTCCTTCGACGCCTCGCTGCCGCACCGCTACGCGGCGAACGAGGGGCCGGTCCGTTCGGTGCTGCTGCTGCACTACCGGTCGGACGGCAGCACCAGGCACGAGGGGCCGAGCATGCCCCACTGAGGGCGCCAAGGGCACGCGCGGACACGCACGGGCGGGCCCGTCGGCACGGGTACGCGACTTCGGCCCTCGGATGCCGTTGACACCTCAGGTACGTCGCCATAACCTCAGCTTCGTTCGTTATGCAGAACGCGGAGGTCTGGTGGACCGAACACGAGTCGTCATCATCGGCGCCGGGATCATCGGTGCCGCGTGCGCCCGCGAGCTCGCGGTCGCCGGCTTCGACGTTCTCGTGCTGGACCGCGCCGGGGCCGCCGCCGCGACCACCTCGCACGGCGAGGGAAACATCCTGGTCTCCGACAAGGGCCCCGGTCCTGAGCTCCAACTCGCGCAGCTTTCACGGCGGTTGTGGCCCGAGGTGCTGGCCGCCATCGCCGGGCGGACCTCCCCGGACGAGGCCGACCCGGTCGAGTGGGACCCCAAGGGCGGCATCGTGGTGGCCACCACCGCCGAGGGCGCCGAGGCACTGCTGCCGTTCGCCGCGGCCCAGCGCACCGCCGGGGTACGGGCCGAGAGCATGGACTCCGACGCCCTGACCTCGGCCGAACCGTTCCTCACCGAACGGCGCACGGCCGCCGTGTACTACCCCGAAGACGCGCAGGTCCAGCCGGCGGGCGCGGCCACCGCCCTGCTCGCCGACGCGCTGCGGGCCGGGGCCCGGCTGCGTACCGGCCAGGAGGTGCTCGGCGCAGTGACGCACGGCGGCCGGCTCACGGCGGTGCGCACGGTGGACGGACCGGTCGGGGCCGATGTGTTCGTGAACGCCGCCGGGCCCTGGTCGGGCGAGGTCGCCCGGCGGCTCGGGGTGCCGCTGGACATCCGCCCGCGCCGCGGTGAGGTCCTGGTGACCACTCCCCTGCCGCCGACCGTCTTCCACAAGGTGTACGACGCCGACTACGTGGGCGCGGTGGGCAGTGGCGCGGGCGATCTCCAGACGTCCGCCGTGGTGGAGTCCACCCGGGCGGGCAGCGTCCTGCTCGGCTCGTCCAGGCGGCGCGTCGGCTTCGACGAACGGATGCGCCCCGAGGTGCTGTCGGCGATAGCGGGCAAGGCGCTCAAGCTCTTCCCTTCGCTGGCGGGCGTGCATGTGATGCGGGCGTACGGGGGCTTCCGCCCGTACGTCCCCGATCATCTGCCGGTCATCGGCGCCGACCCGCGGCTGCCAGGGCTCTGGCACGCGACCGGGCACGAAGGGGCGGGGATCGGGCTGTCCGTCGGCACCGCGCGGCTCGTACGCGAACTGCTGACGGACACGGCGCCGGCGATCGACGCGAGCCCGTTCCGGGTCGACCGGCCGGCCGTGCTCGGCGAGGCGCCGACCGCCACCCACACTCCTACGCCCACCGAGGAGGGATCATGAGCCCACGTCTCGTACCCGTCGGGTCCGACCCGGCCGGCCGCCGGGACCGCCCGCTCACCATCACGGTGGACGGTGAACCGCTCACCGGCGTGGCGGGCCAGACCCTCGCCGGGGTGCTGCTCGCCGCCGGCCGCCCGGCCTGGCGCCGGGCCCCGTCGGGAGCGCCGCGCGGTGTCTTCTGCGGCATCGGTGTCTGCTTCGACTGTCTGGTGACGGTGAACGACGAGCGCGACGTACGGGCCTGCCGCCGCCGCGCCCGCGACGGTGACGCGGTGACCACGCAGTCACGGGCCACCGGCGACGAGCAGGACGGGCGGCCGGCGCGGTGACGGGCCGTCATGTCGTTGTGGTGGGAGCCGGACCCGCCGGTCTCGCCGCCGCCGACGCCGCACTGGCGGCGGGCGCGGAAGTGACGCTGATCGACTCGGCCGAGCGGCCCGGCGGCCAGTACCACCGCATGCTGCCCGAGGCGTACGAGGCCACCGACCCCGGAGCCCTTCAGCACGGCTACCGCTCCTTCGACCGGCGCAGCCGCCGGGTGCTCGGGCATCCGCGCTGTTCCTGGTGGGCGGAGAGTTCCGTGTGGGCGCTGGAGCGCCGGGACGCCGAAGCGGACGGGCCGCCGCTGGTGCATGTCCTGCGCGGTACACACCGGCGGCGCCATGTGCTGGAGCCCGACGCCCTGGTGCTCGCCGTGGGCGCCCATGACCGGGTGCTGCCCTTCCCCGGCTGGGACCTGCCCGGTGTCTACACGGCGGGCGCGGCCCAGGCGCTGGCCAAGGGAGAGCGCCTGGTCGTCGGCGACCGGGTGGTGGTCGCCGGTACGGGGCCGTTCCTGCTGCCGGTGGCGACATCACTGCTGGATGCCGGATCGCGGGTGCTCGCGGTGCTCGAAGCGGGCCGGCCGGGGTCCGTCGCGCGCGGCTGGCTGCGCCGCCCGTGGGAACTCACGTCGCAACTCGGCAAGTCCGGCGAACTCCTCTCGTACTCGGCGGCGTTGGGGCGTCACCGGGTCTCGTACCGGATGGGCACCGCGGTCGTCGAGGCCCGGGGGGACGGCCGGGTGGAGGAGATCGTCAGCGCCCGGGTCCGGGCCGACTGGTCGGTGGTGCCCGGCACCGAACGTGTCATCACCGTGGACGCGCTGTGCGTCGGTCACGGGTTCACCCCGCAGCTGGAACTGCCGGTCGCGGCCGGGTGCGAGCTGCGCCGGGGGCCGGCCGGATCAGCCGCCGGACCACCCGCCGACCCGTTCGTCGCGGTGGACGACGACCAGCGTACGAGTCGGCCCGGCGTGTACGCGGCGGGCGAGATCACCGGTGTCGCCGGTGCCCCCGCAGCGCGCGCCGAAGGCGGTGTGGCCGGCTGGATCGCGGCGGGCGGCGACCCGGGCTCGCGCGCCCTGGCCACCCTGCGCAGGAACCGCGACCAGGGCAGGGCGTTCGCCGCCCGGCTCGCGCTCGCGCACCCCGTCGGCCGTGCCTGGCCCGGCTGGCTGCGTCCCGACACCGTGATCTGCCGCTGCGAGGAGACGACGTACGCGGCGGTGCGCCGGTCGGCCGACGATCCCACCAGTACCGAGCCCCGGGTGGCGAAGCTGGCGACGCGGGCCGGGCTGGGACCGTGCCAGGCCCGTGTCTGCGGCCCGACCGTCGCCGAACTGCGCCGTAGTACCGACACGGGCCCCGGCCCGCACCACCGGCCTGTCGCCGAGCCGATCAGGCTCGGCGAACTGGCCCGCCCGCCGGAGCCACCGCCGGGCCCGGCCACTCCGTCCACGCACCCCGACTCCCCCACGGAAGAGAGCACTTCATGAGCACCGCCACGAACGAGCCGAAGCAGCCGAACCGGCCCAACCCGCTGACCGGGGTCGTCGTCGCGACCGCGCTGCCGTACCGGCAGGACGCCGCGGCCCCCGCCGGCCTGGCCGTCGACTACGACGCGTACGCCGACCACTGCCGCTGGCTCGTCGACAACGGCTGCGACGGGGTCGGCCCCAACGGATCGCTGGGCGAGTACTCGTCGCTGACCGACGAGGAGCGCCGCACCGTCGCCCGTACGGCCATCGAGGCGGTACGCGGACGCGGCAAGGTCATCGTGGGTGTGCACGGCCCCGGTTCGCACCAGGCCGTGCGATGGGCGGAGTACGCGGCGGAGGACGGCGCCGACGGGGTGCTCTGCCTGCCGCCGACGATGTACCGGGCCAACCCGGGTGAGGTCGTGGCGCACTTCGAGGCCGTGGCCGCCGTCGGACTGCCGGTCATGGTCTACAACAACCCCGTGGACACGAAGGTCGACCTGACGCCCGAACTGCTCGGGGAGATCGCCCAGATCGAGAACGTGCTCGCCGTGAAGGAATTCTCCGGCGATGTGCGCCGCGTTCTGGAGATCAAGGAGAAGGCGCCGAGTCTCGACGTGATCAGCGGCGCCGACGACGTGGCGCTGGAGAGCATGCTGATGGGCGCCACCGGCTGGTTCGCCGGCTTCCCCAACGTCTTCCCCGCCGAGTCCGCGCGGCTGTTCCGGCTCGCCACGACGGGCAGGCTGGCGGAGGCCCGCGCCCTCTACGAGCCGCTGGTCGCGGCGTTCCGGTGGGACTCCCGTACCGAGTTCGTCCAGGCGATCAAGCTCGGTATGGAGATGGTCGGCCGTTACGGCGGCCCTTGCCGCCCGCCGCGCGGCCCGCTGATCCCCGAGCACCGGGAGCTGGTCACCGCCGAGATGCGGCAGGCGATCGACTTCCTCGCCACGGAGACGACGGAGACCACGGAGGCCGCCGAAGCCACGGTGGCCGTCGCGGACAGCACGCGGCAGGCGGTCTGATGCGCAGCGTGCGCACGATCAGCGCGGTCGACTCCCACACGGAGGGCATGCCGACCCGTGTGGTGACCGGCGGCGTGGCGCCCGTCCCCGGCGACACGATGGCCGAGCGCCGCCGCCACGCCATCGAGCATCTGGACCCGCTGCGCCGCTTCCTGGTCGACGAGCCTCGCGGGCATCCCGCGATGAGCGGCGCGATCCTCCAGCCGCCGACCCGCCCGGACGCGGACTGGGGTGTCCTCTACATCGAGGTCAGCGGCTTCCTGCCGATGTGCGGGCACGGGACGATCGGGGTGGCGACCGTCCTGGTGGAGACCGGGATGGTGACGGTCACCGAGCCCGAGACCCTCGTACGTCTCGACACCCCGGCCGGGCTCGTGGAGGCCCGTGTGACGGTGCGCGACGGCGTCGCCGAGAAGGTCACGCTGCGCAACGTGGACGCCTTCGCGCTGGAGCTCGACGCGAAGGTGACGGTGCCGGGGCTCGGCGAGGTCCGGTACGACATGGCGTACGGGGGCAACTTCTACGCCGTGGTGGACCTGGAGTCCCTCGGGCTGCCCTTCGATCGGGCGCGCAAGGACGACATCCTGGCGGCGGGGCTGGCGATCTCGGACGCCGTCAACGCGCACAATCCGCCGGTGCACCCGGCGGACCCGATGATCCGGGGCTGCAAGCATGTGCAGTTCCTGGCGCCCGGCTCGGACGCGCGGCACTCCCGTAACGCCATGGCCATCCAGCCCGGCTGGTTCGACCGGTCCCCCTGCGGCACGGGGACCTGTGCCCGGATGGCGCAGCTCCACGCGCGGGGAGAGCTGGCGCTGGACACGGAGTTCATCAACGAGTCCTTCATCGGGACCCGCTTCACGGGTCGGCTGGTGGGGACGAGCGAGGTGGCGGGAGTACCGGCGGTGGTGCCGGAGTTCTCGGGCCGCGCGTGGATCACCGGCACGGCCAACTACCTGCTGGATCCGGCGGATCCGTTCCCGAACGGGTTCGTTCTCTGAGGAGAGGGTTCTCATGCGCTCAGCCCGACGACGTACACGGCTGGCGGTGGCGGTCGCGCTGGCCGCCGCCCTGCTGGCCACCGGTGCCGAAGCGGGGGCGGGTGCCGCGACAGCGGCGCCCGACTCCGCTTCCGCGGAGAAGGAGAAGCGCGGCGATCCGTTCGCACCTGTCGACCCGCAGAACTGGCAGGACCAGCAGGACATGACCTGGAGCGACTACCGGGCCGTGCCCGGTACGGACTGGGCCGATCCGACGCGGGAACCGACCGAGAAGAAGCTGAAGATAGCCGTGCTGGCCGTCGACTTCCCGGACCAGCCCTTCGTGATGACCCTGCCCAAGGGCAGCGACCTGTTCAAGAACCCCCAGATCGATCCGGTGCCGCGCGAGCGGATATCCCAGTTCTACGCGGACTTCTGGAACAAGCCGAGCAAGCTCAACCACGGGCACACCGTCAACGAGTACTGGATGGAGCAGACCGACGGCCGGATCGGCGTCGAGTTCGTCCCCTTCTCGCCCTACCGTGCCCCGCGTGAGTCCTACGAGTACGGCATCAACGACATCGGCCAGGAGGGCGAGGGGTGTCCGGACGGGCACAGCTGTAACGGCTCGATCGAGAGGGACATCGACCCGATGTGGCTCGACGACGTCGGCGAGGCCGAGGCCAAGACGTACGACCGGGTCTTCCGTCTCTACGCCGGCTACGACGAGACCTCCGTCTGGCAGGAGTTCGGCGAGATGATGTTCCAGAACAAGGAGGACATCCCCGACGAGTGGGGGCCGCCGGACCCGTCGCTGCCGAACTGGGTGCGGGGCCGCTACACGGAGTGGACCTCGTGGAAGGCCGGTTCGCAGCTCTGGGGCAACTCCGGTATCCGGCAGGGTGAGAGCTCGGGCACGATCACTCACGAGATCACCCACACGTTCGACATCGGCGACAACGCCAACAACCCGTATGTGCGGCCGTACCACCGCTCGGGCACCGGCCCCTTCGACGGCATGGACCGTGGCTCGTTCAACGGGCCGGGCGGCCCGCACAACCGCTGGCAGGTGCCCGCGACGCAGGGTGCGTCGATGCCCGCGGGCCATACGCTGCGTACGAAGATGAAGCTCGGCTTCATCGACGACCAGCAGGTCCTGACTCTCGACCCGGAGTCCCTGAAGGCCAACGGCCCCGCGGTGTTCGAGGTGCGGGCCCGTACCGCCTCCGTACAGAAGAACGCCCTCCAGGGGGTCCGCATCAATCTGGGCAAGGACCTGACGCCGTCCTGCGACGTGGCCAAGGACCCGATGTGCTCGGGGCCGGGCTTCACGGACTACACGATCGAGACGGTCCAGCGGATCGGCACCGACTCGTTCACGCCGGACAACGGGGTGCTGCTGACGAAGAACAAGCCCTACGACAACGAGAACGGCAGCTGCGGATATCTCTGCTTCAGCTGGATGGTCGACGCCAATCCGCAGGACATCGACATGGTCGACTACGAGAAGCCGGACGGCACGCCGGTGATGCGCTCCATCGGCGACTACCGGCAGCTCAACGACGGTCTGTTCCACGCCGGTACCAACTCGGGCAGCGAGTACGAGTATGTCGACCAGGCCAACAGGCTGCACTTCTATGTCATCGACAAGCGGCTGACCTGGAAGGGCGAGCTGTCGTACGTCATCGGTGTCAGGTCGCTCGACGGGTCGGGGCCGCAGAAGCGGGGTGTGGCGCTGGGCCACGGCAGCCCCGAGGGGAAGCCGGACGGTGCCGGGACCACATGCCGGTTCAACCTCACCAACACCGGGCGCGGCGCGAGCGGTTCGGCGGCGCGGCACCAGAAGTCGGACGTCTACCGGCTGACGGCGCGGGTGGACGGCAAGAGCTGGCGGGTGGCGCTGCCCAACCAGCTGGCGACGGCGGAGGCCGGCCGTTCGACGGAGGTCAAGGTCGCGGTGGCGGCGGGCCACGGTGCCGCCAGGACAGGGAAGGTGTCGCTGACGGCGCGCTCGGAGAGCGACCCGTCGCGGACGGCGACGGCGACGTGCGTGGTACGTCGCTGAGTCGCCGATTCGCGGGTGACACGCGGCTGAATCGCGGCTGACGCACCGGACGGGCCGGGCCTGATGGGGTCCGGCCCGTCTCGTCACGCATCAGCCGTTGCCGGTGTGCCGGTCCTGCTCGTGCGGGTTGACACCGCTCAGAGGGTGACCGCGGTCCCCACCGTGTTGGGGACGAAGGCATCGCCGAACCGCGCGGCCATCGCGTGCTGGGCCCGCCACCCGGTGCAGTGCGCGGGAATGAGGACGGACGGCGTCATCTCGCCCAGATCCGCGAGCACTTGGGGAATCAGGGACTCGAACACCGGCCCGTTGAGGTGGAATCCGCCCACGACCGCGTGCAACGGCCGGTCGTACGTGAGGCGTCGCGCGTAACGGCAGATGTTCACTACGCCCGCGTGCCCGCACCCCGTCAGGACCATCAGCCCCTTGTCCCGTACGTCGATGATCAGCGCCTGGTCGTCGAGGACGAGCGGATCGGGCTCCCACTTCCCGCCCAGCCACGCCTGCTGCGGCGGGAAGCCGGGCTCGTAGCCGGTGGTCCGTGGCACTTCGCCGGTGACCAGGACCGATCCCTCGAAGAGGAAGCTCGGCTGCTGCTCCTCGATCACCGTGAATCCGGCGCCTTCGAGAGCCCTACGGCTCGTCGTGGGCAGGTCCATGGGTTCGGCACCCGGCAGGAGCATCCGGCGGCTGCGCCAGAAGTGCGGGTGGATCAGCACCGGCAGATTGACCCGGCCGCCCAGTGCGCGGATCAGCCCGTCGAGCCCGGTGGTGTGGTCGAAGTGCCCGTGACTGCAGATGATCGCCTCGATGGAGGCCGGATCGATGCGCAGCCGGCGCATGTTCTCCACGACCCCGTCGGGGCTGGTGCCGGCGTCGAACAGGAACCGGTGCTCATGGCCGTTCTTGACGACGGTGACGAGGGCGGAGAATCCGTGCTCGGCGACCAGAGGGTCGGGAACGGACTCCTCCGTCATGGTCGACGCCGGAATCCCGCTGCCCGGTCTCAGTCGCCGTGCGGGTCCCTGGTCGGCCAGGATCTGATCGGTGACGTTGTCCATGAGCGTGGTCACGGTCACCGAGTCGACCGGCTCCAGAGGCATGTGGGTGCGCGGCTCGAAGTCGTGCAGGACCCGAGGCGCGTGATCGCTGGGTACTCCACCCGTACACATGCGCTCTATTTTATCCCGATATGCACATCCTCGATATGCGGATCCTCGCGGGCGGCACCGGCGACCCAGGGGATCAGGGTTTCGGGGTGGACGCCCGCTCCTCGGCCGCGATCTCCGCGGCGAAACCGGCGTCCTCCGCCTCCACCTTCAGGGCCTCGGCGAGGACCCGCTCCAGGCTTCCGTTCGGGATCACGACCGCTCCGCTGGCGTCGGCGTACACATAGTCCCCGGGGACCACGCCCACACCACCGACCTCCACGGGGACGTTCGCGGCGAGCGGCATCGCGGTCTCGCCGCCCGCTCGCGTCGCCTCTCCGCGGCACCAGGTCGCGAACCTGTAGTCGGCCAGCTGGTCGAAGTCCCGCAGCCGGCCGTCCGTCAGGATCCCGGCCGCGCCGGTGTGTTCGAGCCGGGAGAGCTTCGTGCCACCGCCGTGGGAGGCGTCGGGGTATCCCCCGCTGGACAGCACGAGCACCGTGCCCGCCGGGCGGTTGCTCATCGCCTGGGCATAGAGATCGCCGAACTCGGGGTGCGGCACGTCGTCGCGGTAAGGGAGATAGGCCATCGTGGCGACCGGGCCGAACAGTCTTCGTGGCGCGGGGCTGACCAGGCTGAGGATGTGCGCGCGGTGCCCATGGATACGGCCCATGGCGTCGACCAGCGACGCGCACGCCACGCGGTCGAGCCGCCCGTCGTCCAGAGGCCCCGGATCGTTCCCCATCATGGCTCCCTTCCTCTCATGCGCCGGCGGTGGCGACCGCGGCACCTACCGCGATCCCTGCCCGCGGGCGTGCCGCCAGGCGCGGTCCTGTTGGGCCTCCCATCGCCGGGGATCGACCTCCAGGGCAGCCCGGTCCCATTCGCCGAGTTCCGCCGCAGCCTCGTAGGTGCTGTGCAGGAAGGCCGCCAGGGTGCTGTCGGGGTCGGCGGAGCGCCGTACCGACTCGTACGGCAGCAGGAACTCGTGCTCCTCGTGGCTGTAGTACGCGGCCTCCGGGCTCACCGGCGCGTCGGCGTAGCCGAGCGGCTCCGGGTAGGCGTACGAGTAGAACGCCCCCTCCTCGCCGCCCCCGGGCCAGAATCCGCAGCTGCTCAGCTCACCGGAGTACCCCTCGACCATCACCCAGTCCCCGCAGTTGGGGGCGCCTCCGGGATGCGTCGGCGCCGCACGGCCCGAATACCTGGTGCAGGCGAGATCCATCGCACCCCAGAAGAAGTGCACGGGGCTGACTTTCCCGCCGAAATAGGAGCGGAATTCCGTGAACCCTCGATGCGCCTGAAGCAATTGAAGCCAGAAGCGGTGGACCGGGCTCGGATCGTAGGCACGGTGCCCGAAGTCCTCCGTGAAATCGACGGCCACCTCGACTTCGTTCGGATGATTCTGGATGGTGCTGGTCACACCGAGCTCACGCAGGCCGCCCATGACCCGGTCGTAGAACTCCGCCACCGGCATGGACCGGAGAGCGAATTCGCGCGCACCACCGCCGCTTTCGCGCATGAGAAGTCGGTGGTCGACAAAGTCGAATTCGATGTCGAACATTCCCCGTCCGTAAGGAATTCCCGATGTGGAGAGACCGCGCGGCGTGGGATACAGGGCAACCGCCCACCAGTGATTGATCAGGGGTGTGTGCGCGAGCCTGACCTTTCCCACAATCTGCATCCACATATGGAGGGTGTCGCGCGTCTCGGCCCATTCGCCCACACGGAGCCGCGGCCACCCCAGCTGCATTTCTACATCGGTCGGTGTCATTGTTCCGCCTCCCAGAGGCCCCCCACCGGGTTGAGACAAGGTCGCACTCTCCATCGTGGAACGGGAGGACGACTACGGCCACTCGCGACGCCGGCGCGGGGCCTCGGGCGGGGCCGGGACTTGGCCCACAGAAGTGAATAAGGGCGCGGAAGGGGCGTTGCGCGGCCGTAAACCGCGGCCCGTGGGAGACGCTGCGCCGAGACCGGCCGGCCCCGCCTGCCCGCCGGCCCAGGAGTCTCGTCCGAGGAGCCCATCATGGGAGCGCCGCCGCCCACCGCCGACCGGACCGATGACGCGTACCGCTTCGACGACCTGACCGCCCTCTACATCAACTGCACACTCAAACCGTCTCCGCTGCAGAGCCACACCCAGGGGCTGATCGACAGGAGCCGCGCGATCGTGGAGGGGCGCGGCGGCTCCACGGACGTGCTCCGGGCCGTCGACCACGACATCGCGACGGGCATCTACCCGGACATGACGGAGCACGGCTTCGCCACCGACGAGTGGCCGACCCTGTACGAGCGGGTGATGGCCGCGGACATCCTGGTGCTCGCCGGGCCGATCTGGCTCGGCGACAACAGCTCGGTGACCAAGCGGGTGATCGAGCGCCTCTACGGGTGTTCGAGCCTGCTCAACGACCAGGGCCAGTACGCCTACTACGGACGCGTCGGCGGCTGCCTCATCACCGGCAACGAGGACGGCGTGAAGCACTGCGCGATGAACGTTCTCTACAGCCTGCAACACCTCGGCTACACCATCCCGCCCCAGGCCGACGCGGGCTGGATCGGCGCGGCGGGGCCGGGCCCGTCGTATCTGGACCCCAGCTCGGGCGGCCCCGAGAACGACTTCACCAACCGCAACACGGCCTTCATGACCTGGAACCTGATGCACGTCGCGGCCATGCTCAAACGCGGGGGCGGCATTCCCGCGTACGGCAACCAGCGCACGGAGTGGGACGCCGGCTGCGACCGCGCGTACCCCAATCCCGACTACCGCTGAGCGCCGACCGGGCGGCCGTCGGCCGTCCTGGGTGTCAGCGCGGGGCGGGCCCGGTGGAGTCCCGTACGACGAGGTGCGGCACGAATGCCTCCTGGCGGCGCGGGGACGCCGGGTCGGCGATGCGGTTCCTGATCATGTCGGCGGCGCGCCGTCCGATGTCGGTCTTGGCCGGGGACACCGTGGTCAGCGGCACCTCGCACAGGTCGGCCACCTCGTCGTCGTATCCGACGACGGAGAGGTCCGTGGGCACGCGTAGCCCCTGTCGTCGGGCGGCGCCGACCAGCAGTGAGGCCTCGTGGTCCGCGAAACAGAGCGCGGCCGTCGCGCCGTGCCGTATCAGGTCGCCGAGGAAGCGGTCCGCGTCCTCGGCGGTCCAGCGGTCCAGCGAGGTGGCGACGACGGGGGCCGGATCGAGCCCGGCGCGTTCCAGTCCGGCGGCGAGGCCGGACCGGACCTGGGGGGCGGTGTGTGTGCTGCTTCTCTCGGCGTACGCGATCCGGGTGTGCCCAAGGCGGAGCAAGTGTTCGGCGGCCGTACGGGCACCGGCCGCGTGGTGGGAGCAGACGAACTCGTGTGAGGTGGCGGGCAGTTCCGCGCCGCGCTCGACAAGCACGGTGGGGAAGGCGAGTTCCGCCGCCTCCCCGAGCCAGTGCCCCGCCCCGTCCTCGCCGAGGGTGGGGACGAGTATCAGCCCCTCGGTTCCCGACCGGACCAGTTCCTCGACGGCCTCTCGCTCCAGGGCGGAGTCCCACTCGGTGCAGCGGAGCAGCATCCGGCAGCCGTGGCGGGAGAGTTCGCGCTCGATGCCCGCGACGGTGCGCGGATAGTAGTAGGTCAGCGAGGGTACGACGACGCCCACGGCGTATCCGGTGGCGGCGGCGGGAGGCGTGGCGACGTACGTACCGGAGCCCTGTCTGCGGTAGACGAGCCCCTCCTGGACCAGGAGGTCGACGGCGCGCCGTACGGTGTTGACGCTCACACCCTGGTCACGGGCGAGCCGCTGCTCGGTCGGCAGTCGGCCGCCGGGCCAGCGCAACTCGGCGACGGCCCGGCGCAGTTCGTCCGCGAGATGCCGTGTTTTCTGTCCGCGCGCGGCGGTGGCCGCGGGGGTCGCGGGGGTCGCGGGTGCCGGGGAAGGGTCCGCCCGGGAAGGGTATGACGAGGCGTTCATCGCGGTCCCCTCCGTCGCATACGGCCAGGCAGTGGCGGGCACCGGCAGGCACCGGTCCCGGAACGACGAGCTTACGCGCCCGCCCGGCACGCGAACGGCGCGCGGGCTCAACCTCCCTGACGTACCGTCAACTCCCTATTCATTCCAATGAATCCGTTGACGCATGGCATAACTTCACCCACACTCCTCACCCGACGCCGCTCCCGTCGGTGCCTCCTCCCCCACAAGAAGCCGAGGTTCAGCCATGGCCGCCACCCCATCCGCGCGTCGAACGGGCAGACACGCCCTGGCCTTCGTCGTCTCCCTCTCCGCCGTCGGGCTCCCGATCAACCAGAGCGCCTTCGGAGTGGAAGCGACACCCGCCGCAGCCGCGGCCGCCGTCTACTACGTGGACCCGGCCACCGGTTCGTCGGCCAACCCGGGTACGGCGGACCGTCCTTGGCGGACACTTCAGGAGGTCTTCGCCTCGGGGCGGACCTTCGAGGCTGGTGACGTCATCCACCTCCGTAACGGCAACCACGGAAGCCCCGTCATCAGCGGGGGCATCGCGTCCGGCGTCAGGACCGTCAAGGCGGCGCCCGGCGCGACACCGCGGATGAAGACGCTGAGGTTCGCTTCGGGCGCGACACGCTGGACCGTCGACGGGGTGCTCGTCTCACCCCAGGAGGCCGACGGCACCCACACCACGGGCAACCTGGTGCAGTTCGACGCCGGCGCCACCCATGACGTTCTCCAGAACTCGCAGGTCCGGGCGGCGGGCGACGCCGCCGCCGACACCTGGTACAACAACGACTGGGTGGCCCGCAGCGGTACCGCCGTCATGGTCGTCGGCGCGAACAACCAGGTGCTCGACAACCGCATCCGTAACGTCCGCAACGGGGTGATGCTTGAGCGCACCTCACAGGCCGGCGCGGGCGCCACCGGAGCCGTGGTCCGGGGGAACAGCGTCGACCACTTCTGGGAGGACGCCTACCGCTGCAAGGTCAGCGGCTGCCTGCTGGAGTACAACTCGGCGGTCAACAGCTACGCGGTCGTCCCGGCGGGCACGGAGAACGACCCGCCGCACCGCGACATGTTCCAGAGCTTCCGCGGCGACGGCAGCTTCACCCCGGTCAACGACGTCGTTCTGCGCGGGAACGTCTTCACCAGCCGCAAGGGCACGCGTTACGCCAAGATCCCCTTCCAGCACAACAGCAAGTACACGATCCAGGGCATCGGCGCCTTCGACGGCCCGTACCGGAACTGGACCATCGAGAACAATGTCGTCCAGGTCGAAGTCGGCCTCGCGATGGGCCTGTACGGCATGAACGACAGCAGGATCGTCAACAACACCGTCGTCCCCCGCCACCCGGCCACGGACAGCGAGATCCGGCTCACCAACCAGAAGGACGGGACGCCGTCGAGCGGTGACATCATCCGCAACAACCTGGCGCGCACCTTCAACACCGGCGCCGCGGTCAACACCCAGCACTCCAACAACATCACGGTGGGCACGGAGTACGCGACGTACTTCCTCAACCACCAGGCCGGCGACCTCCACTTGAAGCAGGGGTCCCCGGCGGTGAACGGCGGGACCGACAGGAACGCGCCCACTGTCGACGCCGACCGCAGGCAACGGTCGGCGCCGTTCGACGTGGGCGCGTACGAGTTCTGAGCGGGAGCGTCGGTCGCCGAGGACTCGGCTTCGCGGGCTCAGGCCTGGGCGAGCTGCGGGTAGAGGTCCTTGATGCCGAGCGACAGTCCCGCCTTGACCTGCCGGGTGAAGTCGTCGGCGACCACTTCCAGCTGCCCCCTCTCGACGCCGTCGAGAGCGATCCTGGCGATGTCCGCCGGATCGGCCGCGCCCTCGATGCCCCTGCCGGCGATCAGGTCGGTGTCCATGCGGCCGACATGCAGCGCGGTCACCTGGATGTTCTGCTCGGCCAGCTCCAGACGCAGGGAGTTGGTCACGGACCACTCGGCGGCCTTGGCAGCGCCGTACGCCGCCTCGGACGGAAGCGACGCCCAGGAAAGGACGGACAGGACGTTGAGGATCGCGCCGCCTCCGTCGCGGGCGAGCGCCGGTACGAACGCGCGGGTCACATCGAGGGTCCCCAGCACATTGGTCTCGTACTCGCGGCGGTAGGCGTCGAGGGCGTGGCGGCCCGCCTCAAACGGCAGCACCTGGAGGGCTTCTTCCGCACCGAGGCAGAGCGCGGAAACGCGACGGACCCCGGCTTCCTCACCCGCCAGCTCACGGCGCTCTACGACGGAGCGAGCACCCGCGCGGGCATCGGCGCGGACGACCTGCGGGGCCTGGCCGTCACGACGGCCGACACCCTGATCCGGGCCGCCGGTATCACCTCCCCCGAGGATCAGGCGAAGTAGCGGGCGAGTGAGGTGACGACCGCGGCCGGACGCGCCGAGCCCTCGATCTCGATCACGCTCTCCAGCTTCAGCTGGACGGCGCTGTCGACCCGGCCGACCTCCGCGAGCCGCGCGGTGGCGCGGACGCGGGAGCCCTCGATGACGGGGGTGATGAACCGCACCCGGTCCAGTCCGTAGTTCACCGCGAAGGACACGTTGTCGACGCGGTACAGCCGGGTCGTGAGTTCGGCGAGCAACGACAGGGTCAGATAGCCGGGTGCGATCGTCCGCCCGAAGGGGCCCGAGGCGGCGCGGGCCGGGTCGACGTGGATCCACTGATGGTCTCCGGTCACGTCGGCGAATCCGTCGATGCGCCTCTGGTCCACCAGGATCCAGTCACTGGCTCCGAGATCTTCTCCCTCGGAGCCGGCCAGGTCGGTCAGACCGTCGAAGATCCGCATGTGACACTCCGTCATGAGGGCTGTCGGGCCAGTTCCTTGGGCTTGCCGTTGACGAACTGGAAGGCCACCAGCGACTTGCTGAAGCCGTCGCGGCCGTCCCCGAAGTCGATCAGTGACTTCTCCTTGCCCGCGGCGCCGGCGAAGGGCGTGATCTCGTCGATCGCCTTGGCGAGCTTGTCTCCCCCGGTGTCGCCGTTGGTGGCCTCAAGTCCCTTCCTCAGGACGGTGAAGGCGTCCCAGGTGGCGCCCGCCTGCTCCGCCAGACCGAGGGAGAGCTCGTCCACGCTCCCGCCGTACTCGTCGGCGTAGGCCTTGATGAAGTCCTCGTACTCCGGCTTGGACGGCTGCTGGTTGGCCAGCGTGTAGATCGCCGGAAGGCTGGTGTAGGCGTCGCCGCCGATCTTCAGGGCGTCGGGGGCGATGAGCGAACCGAAGCCGACGACCGGCACGTTGACCCCGGCCTCGGCCATCGTCTTGAGCATGAGGCCGGCATCGGCCGCCGCGGACCCGATGTGGACCACAGCGTCCGGGCGCTCCTTCTTCAGCTTGGACACGGCCGAGGTCAGATCCGTGGCACCGAGCGTGTAGTGCACGGTCTCACCCGGATCCATGCCCGCTTCCTTCGCCTGGTCGGTGATCGGCCGCCACAGGGTCGCCCCGGTCGGACCGTCGTCCGCGGTCACCACGGGGTGCTTGTAGCCGAGTGACTTGAGCAGGTCGATCATCTGAACCGGGTAGTCGCTCTGGTCGACCGTGGTGCGGAACGTGAACTTCGCGCCGTCCATCAGGGCGGGCGAGATCGTGGAGGAGTTGATGAAGACGATCTTCCGCGGCTCGACGATCTGACGGATCGTCAGCCCTTCGATGCTGGTGTAGCCGCCCATCATGACTCCGGCCCGGTCGACCGTGATGGCCCGCTGGGCGACCTTGGCCGACTCGTCGGCGGTGAGCTTGTCGTCGTACACCTTCAGCGAGAGCTTCCGGCCGCCCGCGCCGCCGTCGGCGTTGATCGTCTTCACGGCCAGCTTGGCCGTGTTGACCATCTCCTTGGCCACGGCCGCGTTGCCGCTGGTGAGCGGGGCGGCGAAGCCGATGACCAGAGTCTTGCCGCCGCCGTTCGAGGCGTTGCCGACGCCGTCGGAGCCGCAGGCGGTGAGCGATATCGAGGCGGCGAGCGCGCAGGCGCCGACGCCGATGAGAGATCTGTAGTGCACGAGAGACTCCTTGGCTGTGATGAAGGGCTCAGTCGGAAGTGGCCTCGGGCCGCCACTGGGGCAGGCCGATGCCGTCGGCGATCCGCAACTGGTAGGCCTGGACGCGCTGGCCGATATGGACCTCGTCCACGGGGCAGTCGGTGACGTTCCCCATCATCCGGGGCCCCTCGTCGAGGTCGACGAGCGCGATCACGTACGGCGCGTCCTCGTCGAACCCGGGCATGCCGGCCTGCCGGACGACGGTGAAGGTGTAGATGGTGCCGCGCCCGCAGGCCGCCTCCCACTCGGGTGTCGCCGCACAGGTGCGGCAGACGAGCCGGGGGTAGTGCTGCGTGGCGCCGCAGGAAGGGCAGCGCTGGATCAACAGCGTCCCGTCATGGGCCGCCCGGAAGTAGGTCGCGCTGACGGGGTCGAGCTCCGGGACCGGCTTCACCCAGGTGTCGGTGACGTCGACGATCTCCAGGGTCCCCTGCCGGCCACGGATGTTCTGGGATGTCATCTGACTCATCGGCCCTTCCCGAGGATGGTGACGCCGATCGTGGAGAACCAGCCGCCGGATCCGGCGGCGAGCGCCACGTCGCAGTCCGGGACCTGCACCTCGCCGGCCTGGCCGCGGAGTTGCCGGACAGCCTCGATCAGCAGGAAGATGCCGCGCAGCCCGGGATGGCAGGCCGACAGGCCGCCGCCGTCGGTGTTGACGGGCAGCCTGCCGCCCAGGCGGAGGTTGCCCTCCTCGGCGAACGGACCTCCCTCGCCCGGCTTGCAGAAGCCGAGGCTCTCCAGCAGCAGGATGACCGTGATGGTGAAACTGTCGTAGAGCATGGCCATGTCCACGTCGTCCGGGGTCAGCCCCGCTCGCGCGAACGCGTCCGGCCCCGACCGGGCCCCCGCCGTCGTGGTCACGTCCGGCGCCTGCGAGATGTTCCAGTGGTTCTGGCGGGCGGCTGTCCCCAGGATCGAGACGTACGGCTGCTTGAGGTCGCGGGCGCGTTCCTCGGTGGTCACGATGACCGCCCCGCCGCCGTCGGTGATCGCACAGCAGTCGAGCAGACGCAGGGGATCGGCGATCACGCGTGAGCCGAGGACGTCGTCGACCGTCAGCGGCTTGCGGTAGATGGCCCGGGGATTGTGGGCGGCGTACTCACGGACGGCGACGGCGACACTCGCGAGCTGCTCCGGAGTGGTGCCGTACTCGTACATATGGCGCTGAGCGGCCATCGCGTAGGCCGCGACCGTGGTTTTGCCGTACGGCTCCTCGTACGCCGCACCGCCCACCGGTTTCCTGCCGTACGCCGTGCCGAGGCTTCGCCCCATCCGGGTCAGCAGGTCGCTGCCGTAGGTCAGGAGGATCGTGTGGGCCATGCCGGACCGGATCGCGGCCTCGGCGTGCTGCATCTGGAACTCGTAGGCCGATCCGCCCGTGTAGGTGCCCTCGATCCAGCGCGGATCGAGGCCGAGGTACTCCGCCGTCTCCGGGAGGTCGACGCCCGGGACGCCGGGGATCCATGCCTCGGCGCAGCCGAATCCGTCGATGTCGTCCTTGCTGATTCCCGAGTCGGCCAGCGCGCGTCGCATGGCCTGGGCCTGATGCCCGAGTGCGTCGAGGTGGGGTGCCTTGGGGCCGTCGGACAGTCCGATGGCGGCGATGACCGGAGTCCGGTCGGGACGTGTCACGGGTCAACTCCTCTTGCGGTTACGGAGTTCATGCTTCTGGATCTTGCCGGAGGCGGTCATGGGCAGCTCCGGGAGCACCTGCCACGAGGCGGGGATCTTCTGTCTGGCGAGCTTGGCCTCGTCCAGGTACGCCGCCATCTCGGCGTCGCCCGGCCACTCGTGGCCGGCGGACAGGGTGACGAAGGCGCCGACGACCTCGCCGAGCCGTTCGTCGGGCAGTCCGACGACGGCCGCCATCCCGACAGCGGGGTGGCGCTGGACGAGCTCCTCGATGTCGCGCGCGGAGAACTTCTCGCCCGCGCGATTGATGATGTCCTTGGTGCGGCCGGTGATGCGTACGAGGCCCCGTCCGTCGACCCGGCCGAGGTCGCCGGTGTAGAACCAGCCCTCCTCGTCCAACTGCTCCCGGGTGAGGGCCGGATCGGTGTAGCCGATGAGGGCCTGCGGGCCCCGGATCCGCAGCTCGCCTTCCTCTCCCGGCGGGAGCGGGCGGCGTTCGGGGTCGACCGCCTGGATCTCGCTGCCGGGAACGACGGCACCGTCGTACTCGGCCCTGATGTCGAGCCGTTCGGTGGGGGCGACCCAGGAGACTCCCCCGCCGGTCTCGGTCATGCCGTAACCGCGCAGCGCCGTGATCCCGACCTCGCCGGCCTCTCGGATCAGGTCGGGCGCGGTCGAGGCGCCCCCGGACATGAAGACGGTGATGGGGTGCCCGGTGCCGATGCCCGCGCGATGGGCGGCGACCAGGTCATGGAGGAACACCGAGGCGGCGGTGGTGAAGGTGCACCGTTCGCGCTCGATGATCCGCGCGGCCTCCGCCCCGTTCCAGGCCGGCATCACGACGATCTTGGCGCCCATGGACGCGGGCCAGACGACGCCGGCGTTGAAGCCCGCCAGATGCGAGAGGGGCGACGCGCAGAAGAAGACGTCCCTCGCGCCGAGCGACATGGTGTGGCGGATGCTGCGCGCGTTCGACACGAAGCCCTGACCGGTGAGTTCGACCCCTTTCGGCGCCGATGTGGTCCCCGACGTGTACAGCATCAGGCAGCACTTCTCGGGTTCGAGTGGGTCCGGCAGGGAGACGGACGGGCGTGGGTCGTCCCGCCGGGGGAAGGGGAGCCAACCGGGTCGTGGTCCGTCCATGTCGACGCAGAAGCGGGCGACCGGTCCCCATGACGCGCCGTCGAGTATGCCGTCGAGCTCGTCGGCGGGGCGCCGGCCGCGGTTCTCGGCGATCGAGATCACCGCTCGCGGCTTGCAGTCGTTCACGATGTGCGCCATCTCGTGCTCGCGGTAGATGGGCACGACGGGGACGTTGACCGCACCGATACGGAAGGCCGCGACCTGGCCCAGCAGCGCCTCGGCCAGGTTCGGCAGCTGGATGAGGACGCGGTCGCCGCGTACGACTCCCGCCTCGACCAGGTTCGCGGCCAGTACATCGGCCCACGCGGCGAACTCGCCGTATGTCAGCCGGAGGCCGCCGATCACCAGGAACTCCCGGTCCGGTGTGCGCTCGGCGACGTCGAACACCCACCATCCGAGGCGTTCGGCGGTCCAGTATCCGTGCTCGCGGTAGTAGGCCTCGCGGTCGGTCTTCGTCGTCGGCGCGGGAGCAGACATGCCCATTCCTCTCGTCGCGAACTGTGCGGACGGCGGTGCGAGGCCGTCGTTCACGTGAAGTGGTTAGCCATGTGTAACATTGACTTTATCCAGGCGCAACGGATCGCGCCGATCTCTTTACCTGGCTAAGCAAGCCTGTTTCGGAACCGGCCGATCACCTGCGGGATCTCGCGGGCCGGGCCGCACGAGCACGCAGAAGAAGGGCGAGAAATGGACGAACTGAAGGGGAAGGTCGCCGTCGTCACCGGCGCCGGCCAGGGCATCGGACGAGCCGAGGCGAAGGCACTCGCGCGGGCGGGCGCCCATGTGATCGTGAATGACGTGGGCCGCGCATCGGGCCGCCCGGCCGCCGAAGAGGCCGTGGAGGAGATCCGTGGGGCCGGTGGGAGCGCCGAGGCCAACGGGGACGACATCTCCACCTGGGACGGCGCCGAGCGGCTGATCGGCCAGGCGGTCGGCGTCAGGGGCAAGCTCGATCTCCTCGTCTGCAATGCCGGGATCATCCGTGACCGGACCATCGTCAACATCTCCGAGGCCGAGTGGGACGCGGTGATGGCCGTCCATCTCAAGGGCCACGCGGGTCCGCTCCACTTCGCGGCGGCCCACTGGAAGTCGCTGTACCAGAAGTCCGGTGAGCAGGTCGACGCGACGGTGGTGACGACCTCGTCGGAGGCCGGGCTCTACGGCAACTTCGGGCAGGTCAACTACTCGGCTGCCAAGGCCGGCATCGTCGCCCTGACCCAGGTCGCGGCGCGCGAGCTGGCACGGTACGGCGTACGCGCCAACTCGATCTGCCCCCGGGCCCGGACAGGTATGACCGAAGGAGTCGTCGAGGGGATGGAGCCCGTCGAGGGGGCGGCCGACGAGTGGGACCCCGAGAGCGTCGCCGCGCTCACGACCTTCCTCGGCTCGCGGCACTCCCGGGGGATCACCGGCCAGGTCTTCGTCGTCCATGGCCCGACCGTGTCCCGTATGCGGGAGTGGACACCCGCGGACGAGATCACGGGGGACAGCAGTCTTCGGCTGGAGGACCTCATCAGCCGGCGCGAGCTTCTCGGCTCGGCCGAGGACACGATGATCGTGGACTTCGCCGAGGCTTCCGCGAAGTCGGGGCGTGTGGCCCGGACCTGAGCGGGCGTCAGCTGCTGGTCGAGACGGTGGCCGGACCCCCAGTGG